>NZ_JAGGQN010000077.1:0-7255 GCF_018613275.1 Bacillus sp. ISL-4 | reverse complement strand
TCTTCATTATTTTCAAATGTAAGAGGATCTCCAACTACAATTCCACGGAAGTTAACAGCTCGAGCAACGTGTAATTGTTGGGCTATATCCACACCTACAATTAGATGTGTATCGGAAATTCTTTCTATTAGTTGATTTTGTTTGTCTTGCATTTTAAAATTCATAGTAAGGCTTCCTCCTTAAGACTTTGAGTTAGATTGGACTCTATACTCGTATCTTACTGAGGGGCTTTATTTTTTTCAAACCTGATATTTAACGATCTACAGGAATGCTAACCTGCCCCGTTAGTTGCATAAACAAAAGAAGCTGCCAGATGGCAGCCGGACTTCTATTAAAGCACCCGTAATTTAAAATGAACGAATCGGCCCTATCGCCTAACCTAGATTGCACTTGTTCATAATGTTACTATCAAATTATTTATTGTTGTATCATGATTGCGAAAGGACGCCCAAGATCTATCCTAGACTTTTCTCCGTCTGTTTTACTTTTCAAGAAAAAAATTAAAAATTAAGGACGGCAGAGGAGCATTCACGATTCTTGTTTAACATGAAAAATTTTCTTATTCAGTCTAGGGATATACATAACTAGAAAACCAGATCTACCCATACTAAAGACGATGAAGGCAAGCCATAAGCCGTGATTGCCCCAGATGGGGGTTGTAGTGACTTGCACAATAATATACACAATCAACGCGTAAATCATAGAGTTTCGAACCGGTGCAATTTCAGTCGCTCCCGTAAAGACACCGTAAATGACGAGTCCGAAACAGGCTGCAAATGGGAAAATAATTAGCCAAGCTCCATATATATTCGAAAGCTCAATTACTCTCGGTAAATTCGTGAAGAGTCCAATAATCTGTTCTTGAAATAGTCCATAGGCGCAAGCAATGAAGAAGGCGGATAGAATTGACCATTGCCAGGACAAGGTGAGCGTTTTTTTATATAAGTTTTCGTTATTTGAACCAATCGCTTTACCTACGAAAATGCTGGAAGCATTTGCAAACCCATCAAAGAAATAAGCCATAATATAATGAATTTGAATCAATACAGCATTTGCAGCCAATTGTTCTGTACCAAAAGAAGCACCTTTTGCTGTAAACAAGTTAAAAACGGCTAATAAACAAATCGTTCGAATAAATAAATCCCGGTTAACGATAAACATCTTTTTCATAGAATGTGAATCTATAAGAGTTTCCACAGCTGGCATTTTCCATTGAATCGGTGATGCCTTCAATAATAGGAGTAAGCCAATTAAGAAAGCTGTGATTTCTGCGATTAAAGTTGCCATAGCCACCCCTTTTACGGCCAAAGAAAAGACATGAACAAACAAAATGGCAAGAACAATATTTAGAACATTCATGAACACTTGTAAAAATAAGGATATTTTAATCTTCGACATGCCCATCAACCAACCAAGAATTACATAATTCATCAAAGTGAAGGGAGCTCCCCAAATTCGAATGCGAAAATATTCCGCTGCAAATTTGCTAACATCGGAATCAGGGGCGATCAGTTTCAAAGCCGCATATTCAATCGGCCATTGTAGGAGGATAAAACAAAGACCTACAATGACAGCTAATAAAAAAGGGCGAAACAAAGCAAGTGCTCCTTGAGCTTGATTGTTTGCCCCATTAGCTTGAGCGGTAAACGCAGACGTGCTAACTCGTAAAAAGCCGAATAACCAATATAAAGTATTAAAAATAATACTGCCTACTGCAACTCCTCCAATATACGCCGGATCTGGAAGCTGACCAACAACTGCTGTATCCACAGCCCCTAATAAAGGGGTTGTCATCGTTGAAATCGTTAAGGGGATGGCTAAAGCAAGGTATGTTCGATGATTCATCTTTTCCCTCCAATATGTTCTTCAGAAAAAATATAAACAAGAGCCTCGATTTTCAAGTTGAAATCGAGGCCTTCCAATCAATAAATATAAATTCTAGACTAGGTCTTGTTAATCCTCGTTGGAAGAGAACGAAAACGTGGATGCTCAGCAAGGATAGAACCTCTCATCTGTTTGACGACAGAATGTTCTGATGAAAAAAACTGATTTTTAGAATCGTAAAGCTCGATTAATTCTCCTTTTTCCAGTACACCCAAAGTATCCGCGATTGAATAAGCCGCTTTAATATCATGTGTAATAAAAAGATAAGATAAGCCGAAGTCTTTTTTTAACTCACTTAATAATTCTAAAATTAGTGTTTGATTAACCATATCCAGACTACTTACGGATTCGTCTAAGACGATTAGCAGTGGCTTAAGAGAGATTGCTCTAGCAATATTAATTCTTTGCAATTGTCCACCGCTAAATTGGTGTGGGTATTTTTTTAAATCATTCTCACTTAGGCCTACTCTTTCCAATAACCCAATAACGGTTCTTTTTTGTTCGGCTACGGTTAGTTTTTCATAGTTTTCTAATGGTTCGCCTATAATATGCTCGGCTGTCATTCGTGGATTGACAGATGAATACGAATCTTGAAAGACGACTTGTAGATCTCGGCGTATCTTTTGTCGAATAAGCTTATCAGCAGTATAAATATCATGCCCTTGAAACAGAACTTGTCCTTGCTGTGGACGTTCTAAGCCAAGAATCACTTTTCCTAATGTGCTTTTTCCAGCTCCACTCGTCCCAAGTAGTCCTAAACATGTTCCTTCGTCAATAGAGAGGGAAATGTCAGTGAGTACTTTTTTTGAATGATCTTTCCATTTAAAAAACGTATGAGAATTATAGCTATGAGTTACTGCCTTTACTTGTAATAAACTCATTTGTTCCCCCCTCAAAAGAATGCAATCTATATATCACAACATATGGGTGATAGGTTTTTCATGATTTAAGATAAGGCGGGCATTTAGCAGTTTCTTTGTATACTCATGCTGCGGATTATCAAATAGTTCAAATACATTTGCAGTTTCTACAATTCTGCCATGTTGCATAACGACTACATCATCAGCCATTTCAGAAATGACTCCTAGATCATGAGAAATTAGTAAAATGGATGTTCCATATTCAGCACGAATTTTATCCAAGTGGCGAAGTACTTGTAATTGGTTATGAACATCGAGTGCAGTTGTCGGCTCATCAGCAATAATGACGGAAGGATTTAAACATGCGGCCATCGCAATCATCACGCGTTGAAGCATACCTCCACTCAATTGAAAAGGATAGCTTTTTAATAGTTTCGCGGGATCTGGCAGGTTTACATTTTGCATAGCATCGATGGCAAGCTCTTTTGCTTGTTTTTTATTCAATGAGGTATGAGACCTAATCGTTTCGATAAATTGATTGCCAATTGTAAAAACAGGCGTAAATGAATTCATCGGATTTTGCATAATAAAGGCAATATCCTTGCCACGAATTTCACGTATTTCTTTATCGTCTAAACCATTCAATTCTCGTCCTTGGAGGGTAATGCTACCTTCAATCGTCGTTGTTTTCCGATCAAGAAGCTGCAGAATGGACATACTCGTAACGGTTTTACCACTCCCACTTTCCCCAACGAGACCCAGTACCTTCCCTTTTTCCAGTTCAAAATTAATATCCTGAACGAGGGTGGAAGCACCATCTTTTGTTTTTACTTGTACATGTAGATCGCTCACTTTTAATACATTCGACCGTTCTGTTCTCAATCTTCTCATTCCTTTTTATTAACGACGTTTGACTCCAAAACGTTCTGATAGCGCTTCGCCTAATAAATTGAAGGTGACGACAACGAGCATAATCATCAAACCTGGATATAGCATTAATTCTGGATTCGTCCGAATATACGATTTCCCTTCATGAATCATCGCTCCCCATTCTGGTGTAGGGGGTTGCACACCTAAACCCAGAAACGACATGGCAGATATATCCATGATGGCCCAACCCATTTCTAATGTACCCATAACAGCGAGCGGAGGGAGAACATTTGGAACGATATGTTTCTTTATTATCTTCCATTGAGAAGAACCGCTTATTTTAGCTGCCGCTATATAGTTTTGTTCTTTCAGACTAAGTACCATTCCTCGGAAAATTCTCGCATAATACACCCATTGCACAAGCATCAATGCTAAGATTACCTGTTTAAGGCCAGGTCCCAATATACCAACAAGTCCAAGAATGAGCAAAAGATTCGGAAATGCCATAACACCATCACAAAGTCTCATTAGCACTTGGTCCACCCATCCGCCTTTATAACCAGCAATGGTTCCAACAATTAAACCGATGCCTAAAGATGAAATAAAGATTAATGTGGCAAATCCTAACGAAATGCGAGCTCCATATAAGAGGCGTGATAACGTGCATCTTCCTAAATGATCAGTTCCCAATGGATATTCAAAGGAAGAGTGCTGTAGTTTATTAGCTAAATTGACAGCAATAGGATCATTAGGTGCAATCCAAGGTGCCAAGATGGTGATGATAAATAGGAAGCTCAATATTATCGAACAAAGGACAATCACTTTCTGACTTCTCATCATAATGCGAAGACTTGTTATCATTGACTTTGCCCTCCTTTTCTGGAGATGCGTGGGTCGATACACATTTGAATCAGGTCAACAATCAAGTTGCTAATAATGAATAGTCCCGCTGCTAATAGCACATAGCATTGAATGACAGGAATATCCCGATTAAAAATAGCTTCAATAAAATAACGACCAAATCCTGGCCAGGAAAAGACCGCTTCGACGATAATGGTTCCAGTCAGCAGCTTTCCTAAATTCATCCCTAGTCCAGTAATCATAGGAGATATGGCTATTCTCAATACATGTTTTCCCATAATCACTTTTTCATGAATCCCTCTTGTGCGAGCAAAAAGGATATAAGGTTCCTGTAAATTCTCAAGAACGCTAGCACGTAATAGTCGAGTATACAAGGCTATTAATGGCAAAGCTAAAGTAATGGAAGGGAGAACCAGATGTTGCCAAGTCCCGATTCCTTCAACAGGGAATAGGTCGAGTTTAACAGAAAAGAAAAAAATCAATAAATAACCAAGCCAAAAAGAGGGGATCGATGCCCCGAAATAAGAGAGAAGTCGACTTAAATGGTCAATACCACTGTTTTTCTTAATGCCTGCCAAAAACCCAAGAGGGACACTGACCAGGACCGCTAATATGATGCTACCTAAAGCTAACTGAATGGTCGCTGGCATTCGATATGTAACCTCGTCCCAAACAGGTTTATTCGAAAGATAAGATATGCCAAAATCAAATTGGCATATCTTAATGATAGAGTTTACATATTGAACATGGAGAGGTTGATCTAAGCCAAACTCATGTCTTTTCTGAGCCAACATCTCATCTGTGGGTTGGATATGTGCTGCCGATAAATATGCCTCAGCTGGGTCCACGGGTGAAAGGTGAATCATTCCAAACGTTAGAAGGATGGCCAAAAGAAAGATGGGAATAATGGCCATAATTCGTTTCAAGATATAAGTGCCCATGAAAACCCTCCTGTAACTTACTACTCGATGCTAATTCCTGTGAATGGATGTTCATCCCGGTTAGCAGGGAATGTAAAATTAGATACACCTTTTTGATAAACAGCTATTTTCTTAATATAAGAAATAGGTGCAATCGCTCCTTGTTCTTGTAGTGATTCCAAAATAGTTGAGTAAAGTTCTTGACGTTCTTTTTCATCTGTTGTTCCAGCAACATATGCAATTTGTTTTAACAACTTATCTCTGTTCGGATAAGATGAAATGGCTTCGTTAAATCCAAATCCTTCTGAACCAACGATGTTTACAAAAGTATGGGGATCATACGGTGCGCCATAGTTACTAAAGAAATTCAATTCAAAATCATTAGCTTTAAATCTTTGAATTTGTACCGTAAGCTCAACTCCAACGATATTTAATTTAACACCTAGTGCAGCCCACTCAGATTGTAATGTTTCGGCCATTGCTTTTTGAATCGATTCTGCAGAGTCGTACATTAATTCGATTTCAAGTGGTTTTCCGTCTTTTTCACGAACGTTTTTTCCTTTTGGCAGTTTCCATCCTGCTTCATCTAATAAAGCTTTTGCTTTTTCAACATTATAATCAATCGGTGCTACATCAATGTCTGAAGTATAAGGGAAGTTTGTCGGTAATATAAAATCTGCCTTCTCTTCCAACCCAGAAGTAACTCCGTCAACCATTGCTTTTTTATTAAATCCATATTGTAACGCTTGACGAACACGTAAATCTGAAAGCTGTTCTTTCTTCGTATTCATTACTAGTTGTCTTGTCGCAACCGGATCAGAAATACTAGTCTCATAGGTACCTGTTGATTCTAATTGTTTGAAAGCATCTAGACTGATAACGCCTTCACCATAAATAAGGTCTAGGTCACCTTTTTCAAAAGCAAGAACTCGGGTTTCAGCATCAGGAATGATCTTGATTTTGATTTTCTTTACTTTAGGGAGTTCACCCCAATAATTTTCATTGCGTTTGAAAATAGCATATTCATCTGCTTTATATTCTTCCAAAATCCATGGACCTGTACCGACTGGTTTTGTAACGCCTTTTGAAGTGTCACCATCTTTAGGGAATCCAGCATCACCTAAGAAACGGACTGGACGAACGACGGCTAACTCTTGAATAGTAGGATAATATGGCTCCTTTAATGTTAGTTTAAACGTGTTTTGGTCAATTACTTCCGTTTGATCCACTTTCGGAATAAAGCCCAACCAACTATGTAAATCAACATTTTTCAATATAGCATCAAAGTTCTTTTTCACAATTTCAGCATTAAAGCTTGTACCGTCAGAAAATTTCACATCTTGACGTAGATTGAACGTATATTCCTTCCCATCCTTGGAAATTTCCCATGATTCAGCTAAATGTGGTTTCAGCTTGCCTCCATCTTGATAGCTAACCAAAGGTTCATATATCATCGATTGAGCGAATAATTGAGAAGGATTATAGACATGCGGATTCATTTCTCCTATATCCCTAGGCCAAGCAACAGTAAGCATGTCTTTATTGTCTTTATTTGAAGTTGAATTTTCTTTTGATTCATTTGTACACCCAAGTAAAAGCGTTGATAAAATTAAAACGATTGCTGATATAAATAACACTTGTTTGCTGTTTCTTCTTTTTGACATAACATTGGTGCCTCCAGTACAATATTGAGAATCATTTTCAAGTGTAATGAGTAACTATATTATTGTCAATATAATGTCGAAATTCTCGAAAAATATAAATATATCCATTTCTCCTGTTTATCCAACTACCCCTTTAGCATTCCTGTAGAGCATTAAATATCGGCTTTGAAAAAAGCAGAGCCCCTCAGTATGATGA
>NZ_JAGGQN010000076.1:0-7945 GCF_018613275.1 Bacillus sp. ISL-4 | reverse complement strand
AGCCATCCGGCTGGTCTTTTTTTGCGTTATGAACCAAAAGTTGCTAAAAAAATTATAAAGCCCCGTTATTTCTATATATAGAAGTTGTTATATAAACCCTGAGAGATACTGAAATCGAACATTGTTTTTCATTTTATATTGAGAATCGTTTTGACCCATCCCCCAACTTAGGATATAAGCGAGACATTCTTCCATCCTTATTAGACTCGAGATATTCAAATCGATTGCAAATAACTAGAGAATTGGATTTAAATAAGCAGCAGTGCATATATTTTAGGTAAAAAGAAATTTATTCAGAAACTGGTAACAAAAAAGTGGAGAATATCGAAATGGAATGAAGACCTCATTAAAAATAAATTAATTTATGCCACAGCAAATAAAAGGTTCTTCATCTTGTATGAACACTAACAAATCCAAGGTATGGCTGAACTTTTAAGGTAAATAGTAACCAAAATGAGCACCTTTGGAATTTAGAAATAATGAGTATGAGGGATCGCTTTATAGTTATTAAGGATTGCTTCATGAGTTTGACACAATTAAATTAGCGCAGTATAATAATCCAGTAGAACGATATACTAAAGAAAGTTAACGGATTAACTTTAGCATAAGTGTTAAGTGTTAATTCAATACCTTTTGAATGTAGAGACTAATTGCTCAATATTAGTAGAACGATATACTAACATGAACTAATATTAGTAGAACGATATACTAACATGAACTAATATTAGTAGAACGATATACTAGTTAGTCAAAGTTAGTAGAACGATGTACTAACTTTTAGCCGGTTAACCTAATGAAGTTTATTGTTTTTATTTAGTACGTAATTATGTTTCATAAATTTATGGTATGGGGCAAGGAGGAAACTTCTGAAAGGCTTAAGAATCAAATTGCATTTCGATAACTTTTTTAATAGGGGTGTGTTTCATGAAAAATCCATTTATAAAAATGGCCACAGGTTTATATATTAGCTATTTTATTTTAGGCATGATCAATATTATCATTGGGTCAAATATGGAAAACTTATCCGACCAATTAAATACAAGTGCCTCAGGAATAAGTTACTTGGTCTCTGCTATAGGAATCGGTAAGTTAGTTTCTTTGTTTTTCGCCGGTAGACTATCGGATAAATTAGGAAGGAAACCATTTGTTGTTTCAGCATCTTTTATCTACCTGATTTTCCTCATAGGTATACCTTTGGCTCCAAACTATACATTGGCATTTATATTTGCTGTGTGTGCTGGTATTGCAAACTCATTTTTGGACGCTGGTACGTATCCAGCACTTATTGAGGCTTTTCAAAAGAAAGCTGGTTCCGCAACCGTATTAATAAAAGCGTTCGTTTCAGTCGGTGCCGCACTTCTTCCATTTATCATGGCGTTCTTTATAGCCAGAGATATGTTTTACGGGTATACATTCTTCTTAATGGCTACTGTTTATCTTGTTAATGGATTTTTCCTGCTTAAGGTTTCATTTCCGGATCATAAAGCTCAAAGCCAGACTCAAGATGATGCACAAGCTGTGCCGGTTCAACACCAATTCCTCTCAAAACCGAAGTTTGGCCAGGAGGGGGTGGCCGTCATACTATTAGGCTTCACATCAACTGCTTTATTCATGCTAGTTCAAGTCTGGCTCCCGAACTTTGGACAAGATGTATTGGGGCTAACCCAGGCTAAGGCTGTTCAATTGCTTAGTTACTATAGCATTGGCTCCCTTGTTTCTGTCATTTTACTAGCAGTTCTATTGAATAAAGTAATTAAGCCCATTACCGTCATGATTATCTATCCGATCATTGCAGCATTATCTTTATTGTCACTCATTTATTTCCAACAACCATTTATAACTGTTTTGAGTGCTTTCTTCATTGGGCTTTCAACTGCAGGGGTGTTCCAATTGGCCATGACAATAATAACAGAGTTCTTCCCTGCCAATAAAGGGACGATTACTTCATATGTAAACATTGCAGCTAGTTCAGCATTTATCATCATACCTTTCGTTACAGGTATCATTTCTAAGAGTGCTGGTTTAACTGCGGTCTTCTTGTTTGATGTGGCAATTGCGGTAGTTAGTATTTTATTGGCAGTATTCGTTGCCTATCGATACAAAAAGGTAATTAAGGTTTCCAATTAAACGGTCTAGCCGAACATCAGCGGGGCATGAATCTCTACTGATGATAATGATAAAAGGGGGAAACATCCATGAAAACAATCACGATTAAAGACGTAACGATCGGAGAAGGGGTTCCAAAGATCATCGTTCCACTGATGGGGACAACTGAAGAAGAACTGCTTAAAGAAGTTGAAACGGTAAATGCGCTACAGCCGCATATCATTGAATGGCGAGTAGATGTTTATGAACAAGTTGAAAGTTTAGAAGCCGTTTCGGATATGATTTCTAAACTTAGAAGTGCTGTACCCAATACTTTGCTGCTTTTCACTTTTAGAAGCCATAAAGAAGGCGGGAACAAGGAAATCAGCGATGAATATTATTTCAAACTTCTTCATGCAGCAATTGAAACGAAGAATATTGATCTTGTCGATGTCGAATTATTTTTTGAAGAATCATCAGTGAAGGCGACTGTAATGGTAGCTGAGGAAAATGGCGTATACGTAGTAATGTGTAACCATGATTTCGATAAGACACCAGCAAAAGAAGAAATCATTTACCGATTGCGTAAAATGCAGGAATTTGGCGCCCATATTCCAAAAATCGCTGTAATGCCGCAAACTGTTGGAGACTTACTCGTTTTATTAGATGCAACTTACACGATGAAAACAAAGTATGCCGATCGTCCATTCATTACGATGTCAATGTCGGGCACAGGTCTGGTCAGTCGATTATCAGGTGCGGTGTTTGGATCTGCTTGTACATTCGGTGCCGGAAAAGAAGCATCTGCCCCAGGACAAATTCCTGTTACTCAATTAAGGGATGTATTGGAGATCATTGATCAAAACATTTAACTCATAATTCCTTCCAAGAAGGAATTTATATAAATTTTTAAAAATCAGGGGGAATAGAACATGGAAAATTTAGGACGTATTAATGGGAAAACGGAATTGGTAGGATTGCTGGCAACACCTATCGGACACTCTTTATCGCCTGCCATGCATAATTTGGCTTTCGATAAATTAGGCTTGAATTGCGCCTATTTAGCATTTGAAGTTGGAAACGAACAGCTGGAAGATGCAGTCAAAGGGATGCGAGCATTAAATGTAAAAGGATTTAACGTATCCATGCCTAATAAAATGAAAATACTTCCATATCTTGATGAATTGGCAGACAGTGCTAAATTTTCCGGGGCCGTTAATACAGTTGTCAATGTTGATGGTAAGTTCGTAGGTCACAGTACCGATGGAATGGGGTATACCCGGAACCTAAAAGAACATGGTATAGATATTAAAGGCAAGAAAATGACTCTTATCGGTTCTGGTGGGGCTGCTACTCCAATTGCCATTCAATCTGCGCTGGAAGGTGTGGCGGAAATCAGCATTTTTGCTCGTGATGATGCTTTCTTCCCGCAAGCAGAAGAGAATGTTCGAATCATCAATGAAGATATGAAACACTTAAATGTGAAAGCCAATGTATACCCTCTTGAAAATGTTGAACAATTAAAGGCTGAAATCGCAACTAGTGATATTTTGGCAAATGGGACTGGCGTTGGCATGAAACCACTTGAAGGCTTAAGTGTCATTCAAGACGAATCAATGCTGCGTCCTGATTTAATCGTAACCGATGTTGTTTATATCCCACGTAAATCTAAACTAATGGAACAAGCTGAGGCTGCCGGTGCTACAGCTATTAATGGTCTTGGGATGATGCTTTGGCAAGGTGCATTGGCCTTTGAGTTATGGACAGGTCAACAGATGCCTGTCGATTACATCAAAGAGCAATTGTTTGCAGAATAAGATGATTCCACTCTGGAGATTATTCTCCATTTTATCGTAATAGAGGTTTGTTCATACTCGATGTGCATCATCGTTATATGATTACCATCAAATGAGTGCAAAAACCTCGGAGCTAAGAAAATGCAGGGAGTGAAATCCCTTGTTTTTCTTAGCGTTTTTTTTTGAAAAGTGGTTTTCATATAAATGGATATCATAAAGGGGAGGCTTTAATGTAATTACATCTTGCATTAAAGGGTTCTTGGGGAGAAACACAACGTGATTTATTATAGGGGTGTAATAATGAAAAATCAGTATTATAAAGCGGCATCTGGCATGTATATTAACTATTTTCTGCTGGGGATGGTCAATATAATTCTCGCCTCAAACATGCCCTCTTTAACAGAACAATGGGATACGGACTCTACTGGCATCAGTTATCTTATTGCAGCAATAGGAATAGGCAGATTACTAACGTATGGTCTCTCGGGAGTATTATCAGATAAATTTGGAAGAAAGCCATTGATTATTGTCTCTTCGGTAATAATGGGAGTTTTTTTAATTGGGATTCCATTTTCCCCCACATATGAAATGGCCTTTGTATTTGCTTTACTTGCGGGAATTTCCAACTCAGCCATGGATGCTGGTACATATCCGGCGCTAACTGAAATCTTTCCTGAATCTGCTGGTTCCGCCAGTGTTATGGTCAAGGCTTTTGGTTCACTTGGTGCAACCATTCTACCATTCCTCATCTTGTTTCTTACTAGGAACCAATTATTTTACGGGTTTGCATTTTTATTACCGGCTGTCATCTATTTCATGAATATGTTCTTTATGTTGTCCGCTTCATTTCCAAAAAGCAAATCCGATGCTGTCAGTCATGAGGAGGGTTTGCATATGAACAGGTTCATGACTGAACCTAAATTTTGGAGCGAAGGAGTCGCACTAATCATAATTGGGTTTACATCAACTGCGTTATTTACAGTTTCGCAAATCTGGTTACCGAGTTTCGGCCAGGAAGTTGCAGGGATGCCATCTTCAGGTGCAATTAAATTATTGAGCTATTATAGTGTTGGATCACTGATTTCCGTCCTGCTATTATCCATCTTATTAAACAAATGGATTAAGCCTGTGACGGTGATATTGCTTTATCCAATGATTACTTTACTTACGGTGATCATCATATTAACGATACATTCACCTATTGTCTTAAGTATTAGCTCCTTTTTCCTTGGAGCATCGACAGCTGGAATATTTCAATTAACCATTGCAATAATGACTGAGCTTTTCTGGAGGAAAAAAGGAACTGTAACAGGTATCGTTGCGACGGCATCCAGTTTGGCGAGCGTCATTTTACCAATTGCAACGGGCTTGATCGCTAAGAGTGGGGATATATCGCATATATTTCTTTTCGATTGCTTTATTGCAACTATAGGAATCCTAGCTGCAGCTTTTGTTTATTACCGGTATAAAAAATTGACACAGCACCAGACCATATTTAACCACGGCTAAAAAATATTGAAGGATTATTGAAACTCCATCTTCTAGAACTAGGGTGCCGTTTTTTTTGGACTGATGAATATTGGATATAGATGTATTGGAGTGTAATTAATCAATGAGATACCCATGTTCAAAAGCAAGGGTGTAATAATGACAGTAACTATATTATTATTATAGTAAGAACATGATAATAATAAGTACATCAAAAATACATTCAAGATGGTGATTGAACTATGAAACAATCCAAAAAAGGGCGGGTCACGCTGCAAGAGGTAGCGAAACATGCTGGGGTATCTACATCCACTGCTTCCCTTATCGTTCGTAATAACCCCCGAATATCGGAAGCGACGCGAAAAAAGGTATTAAAATCCATGCATGAATTAGGCTATGTTTACGATAGAATTGCAGCAAACCTAAGGTCGCAGAGTTCCGATACTGTAGGAATCATTATTACCGACATATCAAATACCTTTTTTTCTGAATTCCTGATAGGCGTTCACGATGCATTGGATGAGGTCGGGTATACAGTGTTGCTGGGGACTACATTCGACTCGGTTGCCAAGCAAGACCATCTCCTTTCGACAATGATGGAACATAGGGTGGGAGGCCTGATTCTTTGTCCTGTCTCTGAAAGCTCACAAGATACAATTGAACGGTTAAATGCAATTGACACGCCGATGGTCCTTGCTGTTAGGGAACTACCTGGAGTGAATAGCGACTATGTAGGCATAGACTATCCAAAAGGAGCCAGGATTGCTGTTGACCATCTCCTTGGAAAGGGGCATAAAAGAATTGCGCTCCTTGGTGGCATCAAGGAATCTTCTACTTGGATCGAGAGAATGGAGGGATACCGTGAAGCTCTTTCAAGAGCGGGATTGGAAGTGGATGAATCGTTGGTGATAGATAGTGCCCCTACACGGGAAGGTGGGCTGGAGGCTGTATTGAAAGTACTTGAGAATCCTAATCCGCCTACGGCGATTTTTTGCTTTAGTGACTTAATTGCCTTCGGTGTTATGCAAGGATTAATGATGAAAGGATATACACCTGGAAAAGATATAGATATCGTAGGGTTCGATAACGTTCCAGTCGCAGAAATCTATCATCCCCCGCTAACGACCATTTCCTCATTCCCTAGACGTATTGGAAAAGAGGCAGCGAATCTTCTGTATCAGCAAATGGAGAAAATTGAACGTGAACAACAGCGAATCATATTGAATCCAGAACTGATTATTAGAGAATCTTCCTAAAAAAGAAAAATAAAAAGGTGATTAGTTTACAGGAGGCTAGGTATCCATACCGCTGTACCCTTTTCATCTTTTCTATTATTCTTTTATTGGGAACATTGATTACATAACAAAAAGGTGGGTCTTACTTAAGAGGTTCATAAATATCCCAGGCCACTTTCAATGAATCGACTATGAAGTCTGCCACTTCATCAACATCAAGATCATTGGTATTCACTTTTGAATGATGATAGGAGTATATTTCTTGTCTGGTGTAAAAGAGTTCTTCGATTTCCTCAAGGGACCGACTTTGTAAAACAGGTCTACTATCAATTAGTAAGCCTATTCTCTCTTTCCAGTATTCCCAAGATAAGTCCAGATAAAAGACAATGCAATTGGATAAACAGATATTCCGTATATCCTCTTGTAAAAATGCCCCGCCTCCTACTGAAATGATTTTCAATTGTTGTTGACTAAAGTTTTCAATCACACTTTTTTCTTTTTCGCGAAAAGCTTTTTCCCCAAACTTCTTGAATATTTCTGTAGTGGGCATATTGAATTCCTTTTCAATTTCTTGATCTATATCAATAAAGTCCCTATATAATTTCCTTGCTACTTTCTGACCGATCGTCGTCTTTCCTACCCCCATAAAGCCAATAAAAACGATACTTTGCATCCTCAAAGATGTGTTTTTATTAATCATTTATAAATCCCTCTCCCAACTATTTTTATAATGATTAAAAGTCTCTCCTGAAATTTTTAAAATATATTTATTATAGTATAAGAAAGTAAAATTGTAAAAAAATTTTTTAATATTTGGACAATGAAATTCCGGGATTTAGCGGTTTATTTTAAATCAATCGATTCGAAAGGAACCATCGGTTTTCATTATTCGATTTATACATCTAATTATACGTTTCTTCATCTATACAGTTTGTTATTGCCGTTACCTATCACTTGCAGGTTTTATGGATGTTGCCAAAAGCATGACTAGGTTGAAGGGGAATGTGTTTCAAACTGGTCTTTGAATTAATAAAATGGGTGGGAGCAATGATTTTTGTTTGATTATATGTTTTAAGCGGAAGCCAAGGTACGACGTACATTTATTCCTACTTACAGTGATTAAATCATTTAACAAAGAAATGTTTGAAATGTGTTGACTTTATTGCAGGAAAAGATTAATATAAATAAGCACCAACTAAGACAAGCGAAAAACTTCATCACTTTCGGTGCATTGCTGAAAGAAAATAACTATTGACTTCTTACTATGAAAATGATAAGATGAAATGGTCGCTGAAAAACACAGCGATTTAAAATAAGTTTAAAACTTCGCAGAAGTTGACA
>NZ_JAGGQN010000075.1:0-9348 GCF_018613275.1 Bacillus sp. ISL-4 | reverse complement strand
TTTGAAGGAACAACGTTCCTTTTATGTTTGGTGGCGATAGCGAAGAGGTCACACCCGTTCCCATTCCGAACACGGCAGTTAAGCTCTTCAGCGCCGATGGTAGTTGGGGGTTTCCCCCTGTGAGAGTAGGACGCCGCCAAGCCATTTAAAAAGATCAGCCACCCTGGCTGGTCTTTTTTTGAGGTTGATATTCCTACAGTATCTTTTTATTTAAACTGATAAAAAAGTAGTGACTCAAAAGGACCATAATTAAACTAATATTCCGTATAAATGATAGGACATACTATAAATGTATCTGAATTTCTACACCTATCTGTATTATCCATATCTGTTTCAGACAAAGGGACAGAATTCTTCGTTTCTGTAGGGATATATGTTAAACTTAACGTAGTTCTGAAACTGTCATTGGGGGAATAGCCGATGGATACCTCTGCTAAAGATGAAATGATTTTTTCGTTTGCTGAATGGTTGAGAGACCAAGGCAAATCAGCTAATACGATCAAAACGTATACTGGTGTCCTTTCACAGTTTTGTGACCAGACACAAAAGATATTGATGGAGATTCATTCTGAAGATGTTCAGGGTTATCTTGATTATTTAGAAAATTGCAAGAAAAGCCCAGGGACAATCGAAAAACACTATATCGCCCTAAATGTCTTCTTTAAATTTTTAGGCAAACCGCAAGTAATGCTTTCTGTGGAACGTAAGGTTAAGGAGCACAAGCTTGAGGTACCTGAAACTTTAAGCATCAATGAGCAGCAGATCCTGTTAAGGGATATAGAAGCAGAAGGCAATCTAAGGAACATTGCCATCGTCTACCTTTTGTTACATACTGGAATTCGTGTTTCAGAATTATGTGACTTAAATGGCCGTGACATCATTATGGAAACAGAGCGAAATTATATACTTGTCAGGAACGCAAAAGGTGAAATCGATAGATCCGTTCCCCTTACACTATCGGCTATACAACATGTAAAAAATTATCTTCATTCTTTAAAAGAAAAAGCGGATCCGTTATTCATCTCAAGCTATAATCAAAGGATCACTCCAAGGTCAGTTCAATATATATTAAAAAAATACAATGTGCATCCACATAAACTGCGACATACCTTTTGCCAAAGGTTAGTGGATAATGGAATAGATATACAAACGATATCAAAGCTTGCCGGTCATAAAGATTTAAACGTAACGAAGCGTTATTTAAAAGAAGAATCGCTGGATTTGGCAAATGCGATAGATCAAACTTTCACCAAACACTAAGCTATAGAAATTAAAAGGGAAAGCGGGTGCTTTCCCTTTTTTTGTTTAAATAAAGTTTTAAAACAAACAAATTTCCTTGGAAAAGACGAATAGTACGTTTTGTCTTATGAGACGGGGAAGGTTAAAAGAAGAAGGAATATAGTTCGGTCAAAAGGGGCCGGAAGTATGAAGGGCTAATATGTTAAGAGCATATTGATCAATTGTTGAATCAAGAAAGAGGGGATTCCTAATATAAGGAATCCCCTCTTTCTTTTTCTTTGTTACTTAACTGTTTTTTTCTTCTTTTTACCTATTTTCATTATAACTTCATATACTACCGGCACTATTAAAAGTGTTAGCAATGTAGAACTCACAAGTCCGCCGATAACGGTAATTCCCAATCCTTGTGATATTAATCCACTGCCTTCCGCACCGATTGCCAGAGGTATTAAAGCGCCGATTGTGGCAAGGGCAGTCATCAGGATTGGACGCAGGCGGGTGGATCCTGCCTCGAGTAAAGCTTCCCTGGTAGATAGCCCGGATTCTTCATTCTTGATAACACGGTCCACTAATACGATGGCATTAGTTACAACGATACCAATAAGCATTAGGACACCCATCATTGCTGAAACGCTGATGGTCTCACCTGCAACGAATAGCCCTGCCAATGCCCCGATTACCGTAAATGGTAAGGAGAAGAGAATGGCTATTGGTGCTAAACCACCATGGAAAGTAACCACTAGGACAAAGTATACGATAGCAACGGCCGCTAACATAGCGATACCAAGTTGAGTGAATGATTCCTGGATATCTTCCGTCACTCCGCCATAGTCTATAGAAACGCTTGCTGGAAGGTCTAATTTATCTACTTCCTTTTGTACCTCCGCTGTTACTGCTGCCACATCATCCGTTTTGATTGTTGCAGACACGTCGGCATAAATTTTTCCATCGCGGCGGCTGATTGTATCGGAAGCTTTGCCTTCTTCGATTTTCACAAGCTCTTTCAATGGGATTTCCATTCCCGTTGGAGAAGAAATTTTCGTATTCTCAAGATCTTTTTTGTCTTCAAAAGTCGTTTCTTCTGTCTCGACATATACTTTGACTTCTTCTCCATCTTTCTTAATCGTAGTTATAGCATCATCTTTATTCGTATTGGCAATGGACATACCAATTTGTGCAGCTGTCAGTCCAAGGTCGCTTAGCTTTTCCTGGTCTGCAACTAGCGTATATTGCTCATAAGCATCGGAAAGACTTGTATCAACATCTTTTAAATCTTTATTTTTCTTCATGATATTTTGAATATCATCAATTACCGGTTCAATGTCTTTTTGTGTATTTCCGTAAACAAATAGAGTGGTTTCGTTGCTTGATGTTGACGTGAATTCTTGTTGCTTCCAAGTTCCAGGTGAATCAAGTTCAGTTAAATCCTTTATGACAGTTTCTTTTTTGTCCCCGAAATTTTCGGTGTCTTTATCATAGAGTACATAGAAGAGAGCCGAGTTACTCGAGCCGCCCATCATGCCGCCCATCATGCTTTCACCAAGTGTGTATTGAACGGTCTCCACATCGTTTTTATCCATGAAGTATTTTTCTACTTTTTCTGTTTGTTTTACAATATCCTCTTTTAACTCTCCAGGTGCGGGAGTGTAAGTGACGATAATCGTTTTCTCTTCATCTGCAGGCATGAAGCTGACACCGATGCTTGGGATTAGGAATAAGCTGCCGACCAATAATACAATGGCTGTACCGAAAGTGATCAACTTATGGTTTAACGACCAATCCAATGCTCTTCGGTAGAATGAAGATAGTTTGCTTGGTTTTTCTTCATGTGATTTTAATTCTTTTTTAGATAGTCCCTTTTTAAATAAAGAGTCTGCCATTGCCGGAACAAGTGTGATGGCAATTATTAATGAAGCGACTAATGCAAACACCATTGTTAAGGCGAATGGCATGAATAGTTCCCCGACAGGTCCTGTAACGCTTGCTAATGGCAGGTATACGGCTACAGTAACAATTGTCGATGAAAGGATAGGGATGAACATTTCCTTAGTGGCTGATCTTATTAATTCGCCGCCTTTTAATTGTTCGCCTTTTAAAGCCATTCTTCTATAAATATTTTCAATGACAACAATGGAGTCATCGACGACTCGCCCAATGGCAACGGTCATGGCCCCCAGTGTCATGACATTCAATGAAATATCCATTTGTTTAAGCACCAAAAGGGCTGCTAACAGGGATAATGGAATCGAAATGACGGAAATGAGAGTGGTTTTAAAGTTCCTAAGGAACAGCATGATAACAATGACGGCAAACAGACAGCCGAAGAGTGCCTTGCTGATCATGGTTTCAACAGAATCTTTAATCGGTTGGGCTTGATCAAGCGTAGTGTGTACACTTACGCCTTTAAAATCTTCTTTGAAATTCGTAACTTCATCATTTACTTCGTCTACGATTGCAACTGTATCGGCATCAGGTGATCTTGTAACCTGGATCCCAATCGATTCGCTACCGTTTGTTCTTGAAATCGATTCAGCCTTACCAGTGATTTTAACATCGGCAATGTCTGATAATTTGACGTTTTGCAGTTGGGCAGGACCTGTTGCCATTTCAGGAGATAATTGATTGGTTTCCGGTCCGGTTTGTGCTGGCGTTCCTGTTTGAGAGCCGCCGGTTAAAGGTATCTTTATATTTTTCAGGTCTTTTAATGTGGAGATGTTTCCATCCACAACGATCGTTTTTTCCTTATCATCAAAGTTATATATCCCAAGGGGCATGTTGACATTTGCGGCCTGGATAACCTTCTTTACGGTATCTTCATCGAGCCCGTATTGAGCCATTTTTTCCTCGTTGAATACTAGGTTGCCCTCATTTACTTGTTGTCCGGAAATTGATACGGATGTCACGCCGTCAATTCCTTCAAGTTTAGGCACTAACACCTCTTCAACGTTTTTTGTAAGAGCTGGTAAATTAGAACCCTTATCTGTTACACTGAGTGCGACGACAGGAAAAGCGTTTAATTCTAATTTTGATACGCTTGGGTTATCCACTCCCTCAGGAAGTTCTAATTTCTCTAAAGCTTCTTTCACTTCTTTTACAGCGTCGTCCATATCCGTATCATAATCATATTGTAATTGGACGGAAGAGGCATTAGCCATGGACGATGAACTGACTAATTCGACTCCTGGCAAATTTGTTACTTTCTGCTCAATCTGGTCTGTGAGCTTATCTGCTACTTCTTCAGGTGCAGCTCCAGGATATACAGTGGAGATGCTTATTAAAGGAGTCGAGATGCTAGGAATGGTTTCTTGTTTCATGTTTAAACCGGAGTATAAACCAGCTGCAACGATGATGATCGTAAGCAACCAGATTGCCAATTTATTCTTTAATGAAAATTTAATTATTGAATTCAAGCTTGTACCCTCCATACATAAAATTGTGACTACTCGGTCACAAACTCAAATATATAGTATATGGATTATGATTGCAACAGATAATATTCAGTAGTGTTAACGTTGTGATTTCAAGGGTTTTGGGATACAATTTGGAAGAAGTGACCCATTGGTCACCAATGGACAATTTTAAGAGATAGGATGAATTTGATGAAAGAAAAAAATAAGATGATCATAGATAAGTCTGTAGAGCTTTTCGCGGAGAAAGGCTATCATGCCACTTCCGTTCAGGAAATAGCAGAAAAATGTGGAATAGCAAAGGGGTCTTTTTATAATCATTTTAAATCGAAGGAAGAATTACTGGTCTCCATTTTTAAATTTTATTATGAAGCGTTGACGGATTCATTGCTTGATCTTGAACTGGATGCTTCATTGTCCAGTAAAGACAAATTCATGAGGCAGATCACCGTTCACATTGAGCATATGACGGGAAATACCAACTTGATTCAAATGATGATGCAGGAACAAATGGTTCATATCAGCAAAGAACTAGATAGATTTTTACATTATATCCATGAAGAGGGCTTGATTTGGTTCAAGCGTAAAATCATTGAGTTATACCCGGGACTTTCTGCTGATCTTTTGCCGGATTGCACCATAATTTTGGATTCCCTTTTCAAAGGATATATCGGAATATTGATCAGGAAACAAAATGCTTTCGATGTGGAATTGTTACCTAGCTTCATATTGAACCGGATGGATTCAATCATCGCAAGCCTGGAGAACATGGAAGATCCATTATTGAAACAATTTCCCTTACCAGGATGCTCGATGCGGGATATGAGCCCAAAAGAGGAAATCCATTCGATCATCGTCAGGATGCTGGAAGTGGAAACACGTAAGGAAGAGGGAATGGAACCAAATAAGAATACGGAAGCTTTAAAGGCGATCCAGGAAGAGTTTTCAAAAGTTAGGCCAAGCCCCATCATCTTGGAAAGTCTTTTGTTATTTTTGGAAAAAAATGAAAAAAGAAGTCCCTTGAGTTCAAAGCTTATCTTGATGATGAAGGATTATTTGTTGAATATATGAAGGCTTTACTGAAAGGGGCGTATAGCCTCTTTTTTCATTTGTTAATGAGTTTCAAAAGCGGGGCTTAGGAAAAGTACAAGTGATGGGAAGAAGACACTCTTAACACCAAATTAGTGTGGGGATTAAATTTGAAGGGAAGGGCTTATGTATTTTTTTTGTATATTCATCCCTTATTTCTGCAATTGTTTCCAAAATAAGATAAAATATATGATGAAATATCATTTTTTGCAGGAGGACCACATATGGTGTACCAGGTCGGATTGTTAAAGGGCATTTTAAAGCCTTATCGGAGTCGTTATCAGCTGCAAAAAGCAGAGGCAGTCACAAAGCTTGGATTGAAATTACTATTTTTATATTTTCTTAGTCTTATAGTATTCGCCATTGGGGGATATTTTGGCATTGGTTCAGAATCATTTTCCAAAGAAATCACGACGATGAGTGCCAATGAATTCGAAGCAGCAAAGTTGCTGATTTTGAGCGGCAATATAATAACAGGCATACTCGACCCTTCCATATACATATTTTTAGCAGCTCTATTCTTTTGGATCGTTACTGATATCCCATATATAAAATTGGTCATCGTTCAAATGATTCTTTTTGGTTTGCAGTTAGTGGAAAAAATATTACTGATCCCTCTATTCGTTTTAATGGATATAGGCAGCGATGCCAATCCTTTTTCATTGGGGATCATCAGTCAGTATTTTCTCAGAAGTGATTATTTCATTCACTTTTTCAGCGAAATCACCATTTTTCAATTTCTTATTATTGCTCTGCAATATTTTTATTTAAAGGAATTTTCACAACGAAATAATTATTTGGTCCTTTTAATGATTGTTCTATTCTATCTGGCCACATGGTTTGTTAAAGCCTTTTTAGCATACATCCAAGTAGGCGTATTTGTATAAGGCGGGTGAAAAGAATGAGCGGAAAATGGAAAATAGCAGCGGTCTCGATTGCGTCGATAGTGTTAATAACCGTTAACATATACCTTCTTGAAAAAAAAGAAAGCAAAGTGGAACGAACTGTTTTCGTTGAAAACTGGACAGAGGTAAAAAAGGATACAATTACGGATACTATTCAAACAAATGGGGTAATTAAACCTGTAGAAGAGTATGATATCTATTTCGATAGCAAGAAAAATGATTTTAAGAAATTCCTTGTAAAAGAAGGCGATGCGATTACGGCTGGCTCCTCGTTGTTTGAGTATACGACGACCGAACTTGATGCGCTAAAAGCGGATTTAGAAGCGGAGAAAACGGCAGCTGAGGGAGAAATTGCAGGGATTGAAGAATACATAGGCAAGTTGAGGTCTTATCAAGGAACCCTGGCCAGTGATTCTGGAAAAGTGGCCATTGATGAATCGGTGGAAAAAAACTTGAGTATTGATTTAACAACAAGCTCGACGGATCTTATTAAAAGTAACATTGAGCAAGAAATGTACAAGCAGGAACTGGAAAAAAACAGTTTGAATGAAAAAGTGAAAATGCTTGACGCTAAATTAAGTTCAATTGAGGAGCAGTCCAATGCGATTGCGACGACGAGCGAGGCTGATGGTGTAGTTAAAAATATCAATAAAAACCTGAATAATCCCATCATATCCATTGTTTCTACAAATATGGCAATTGAAGGGGAATTCTCCGAAGAGGAAATGAAAAAGGCTGAAGTGGGCATGACTATAAAAGCAAGTTCCTCTGATTCAAAAAAGACATTGAAAGGAACGATAGGCCGTATCCATTCCTATCCAGCTGAAGAGCCGTCGTTAAAAAAAGATAACAGATTTCCATTTCAGGCTTTAATCGAACCGGAAGGCGAAGAAACGGAACCTTTGTTGGTGGGATCCAAAGTGGATCTTACAGTAATAACCAATGAGAAAGCCGGTGTATCCTCCGTTCCTATAGAGGCGGTATATTACCAAAAACAGCCTTATACTTACAAATTGACTAAAAAAGGATATGTGGATAAACATTACATTACAAAAGGGCTTAAAGCAGAAGGAAAGCAAGAAATCATAAAGGGACCGTCGGTAGGTGACGTCATACTGCTGAAGCCGAATGTGGCAGTGAAGAACCATTCTAATTTTATTACTCCGATTCAATTTAAAAAAGTGAAAGTTGCAACTTATAAAAAATTCACCTCTAGGGAAAAAGTAAGATATCTGTTACTTGGCATTTTGGAAAAATAACCGTTCCTTCAACAAGAGAGGTGATGTCAAATTATTTATTAATTATATCAATATAACTTAAGTGATTAAAAATCGGGAAGAGTAATTATAGATACAATGGCTATTAATACAGAATATTCAGACATATTTAAAGATTTTTTCTAGAACGGATGAGAATAAATATTTACAGATTATCATTTTTAGTATAATATTTTATTATAAGTTAACTCGCTTAATCTTATTCCAAGAACGGGGGACCCATTTTTGTGGATTTTATCCGCTAGGGGTGAATTCAGAAATGAAAGGGCTTTTTGTGTTTCCAATCCTAACCCGACAGCTAACCTCGTCAGCGTCTTCAAGGGAACATGTACGCCTATAAGAAATCGACACATGAAGTGTCTTTTTTTTCGGCGTAAAGACAGAGTTTTTCAAAAAAGAAAAATTACTTTCTTTTATTAGTATCTTGTTTCCCTTACCGAGACAAAAATGTTTTTGCATCAAAGACTTTATGGAAGGTGAGGAAAGTAAATGAAGAAATTCAAATTAAGTTTAGCTAGCCAAATTTTCATTGGTTTAATTTTAGGGATTATCGTTGGTGCCATTTTTTATGGTAATGAGACGGCCCAAAACTTTTTACAGCCATTCGGAGACATTTTCCTACGAATGATTAAAATGATTGTAGTGCCGATCATCGTTTCAAGCCTTATCGTTGCAGTTGCTGGTGTAGGCGATTTGAAAGCGGTAGGTAAGCTAGGTGCTAAATCATTATCATACTTTGTTGCAGTAACTATGATAGCGATTGCTGTTGGTTTAATTTCAGCGAATATCATCCAGCCTGGTGCTGGTGTGAATATGGATAAGCTGGAACAAACTGATATTTCCACATATGTGGATACAGCAGAAACTAAGCAGCATGAATCGTTTGTAGATACACTCGTTCACATTGTACCATCCAATCCAGTTCAAGCTATGGTACAAGGCGATATGCTAGCGATCATTTTCTTCTCCGTGTTGTTTGGACTTAGTATTGCGGCCATCGGTGAAAAGGGTAAACCAGTATTCCGTTTCTTCCAAGGTACAGCTGAAGGAATGTTCTACCTAACTAACATGGTCATGAAATTCGCTCCTATCGGTGTATTTGCACTAATCGGTGTGACGATCTCCAAGTTCGGTTTGGAATCTTTAATTCCGCTAGGAAAGTTAGCGCTTTCTGTATACGGAACAATGATTTTCTTTGTAATAGTCATTCTTGGTCTTATTGCGAAATTTGTCGGATTCAATATCTTTACGTTGATTAAACTTCTAAAAGAAGAATTGATTCTTGCTTTCTCTACTGCAAGTTCAGAAGCGGTTCTTCCGAGACTCATGGAAAAAATGGAGAAAGCGGGATGTCCGAAACATATTGCTACATTTGTTATTCCGACTGGATACTCCTTTAACCTTGATGGTTCTACATTGTACCAAGCGTTA
>NZ_JAGGQN010000074.1:0-7037 GCF_018613275.1 Bacillus sp. ISL-4 | reverse complement strand
AAGACTCAGGATGTGCCTATGGAAGCAATGGAAATTGCCAAGAACGAGAGTGAGGAAACTCAAAGGATTAGGCGCCCCATTTGGAAAAGCGTATGAATGGGGAAATAGCAGAAAGGGTTATTGGCGCATAGCGCATAGTCCTATTCTAGACAAAACCCTTAATAATGTTTATTGGCACCACCAAGGGTTAGTAAATCTATATGAACGATATACAAAACTACGTCAGACTTAAACTGAACCGCCGTATACCGAACGGTATGTACGGTGGTGTGAGAGGTCGGAGGCTAGGCGCCTCCTCCTACTCGATTTATGGAACTAACGGGGCAGGTTAGTTCAATAAGAAATAGACTATTGGTTAATTGTGGTATATAATCGAATTAAAGGGAACGTATGTTCTTTTTGATGGAGTAGCTGATGTGGAAAAAATAAACTATGAAAATTATGATTGGAGTGTTAGTGGATGAAAATAAAAAAAGTTTATCTATATGTATTTAATACAATGTCAGACTGGGAATATGGATATTTAATTGCTGAACTAAATTCAGGAAGATATTTCAAAAAGGATTTAACACATTTAAAAGTAATTACAGTAGGAGCGAATAAAGAAATTATTACTACGATGGGGGGACTGAGTATAAAACCAGATATTGCCCTTGATGAATGTAACTTTGATAGTAAAGATCTTGTAATTCTACCTGGAGGGAATACTTGGGGAGAAGCTATTCATCAACCTATCTTGAAAAAAATTGGCGAGGCTTTAAAGCTTGGCACTATTGTTGCTGCTATTTGTGGTGCAACTGAGGGACTAGCGAATATGGGATATCTAGATTCTAGAATGCATACAAGCAATAGCTTAGAGTATATTAAAATGGTCTGTCCTAATTATAAAGGAGAAAATTTTTATGAGATGGAACCTGTAGTAACTGGTGAAAATTTGGTTACTGCATCAGGAGTAGCTCCTTTGGAATTTGCGATGGAAGTACTGAAAAAATTAGATGTATTTGCACCAGATACATTACATTCGTGGTATAACCTAAATAAGACTCACAAACTTGAATATTTCTTCCAACTAATGAACTCAATAAATAAGTGAGTTTAAAAATCAACTTGGCAGTTTTATTTTACTTGAAATAATCTCCATACTTTATGCGATGTCAAAGTATAGTTTTTGTACATAACTTAAAAATTTTAGAGAAGTTAATAGAGATTGTGAATGATTGTACTTAAACTATCGGGTGCTTTACTTCTATAAGCGAGGTTGCTGAGGCAGCCTTTTTCTTATGGCACTATCGGGGCAGTTTAGTTCAAGAAGCGTAATTTATTCGTACTGTAATTAACTGCAATACAATTTGCTACCACTCTTTATGAAATGGTAATATTTAATGCTTAGGTGGAGTTTATGAAAAAATTATATCTGCTCCCTATTTCTATACTTCTTGCAGCTCCATTGTCATCGTTTCTTAGTGCTTCAATTGATAGTTTAATATCTTTAAATGAAGATCTTCCAAAAGATGAATATTTCCCTTTTTTAAATGGAGTAATTATTGGCACATTATATGAGTTAGCAATATATTGCATTATTGGTATTCCTGTAACTCTAATTATTGATACCATAACTTATTTTGTGGGTTTACATACAGACTTAAAAGTATATCTTTTACAATTTTCTTTGTATACTATTTCTGCAATCATTCTTGCCTACATAATAGACTCTGATAATTTTTGGGCTTATTTAATGGTAGGAATAGTAGTACATACCTATTTTCATATATTGTTTTTTTTGAAAAAAACTAATAGCAAACCTTAAACAGAATCTATGGCGAAATATTGGTCAACTCTTCTTATGGAACTAACGGGCCAGGATAGTTGTAAAGTGCTGTATGATCTTTAATTGGGCCATATTCTGGAGTAACTGATTGTGCAAATGATTGAAATTTGAAATAAATGTTATTAAGTATGCTCTTATGAGGCTGCAAGTAACTCCACAGTTTTTTCCACTAATGGGTTCCTTTCCGGAATATCCATACTGCATGTATATTCCAGGGCAAGAGCGTTCCGCACACTACTAGTAAAAAATTTTAAAAGAATTTATGGATTTGAATTTGTTGCCATACAACTTTATAATTGTATGATTAATGATTGTGTGAAAAAGGATGAGGAATGTGCCGATTAATTCGTTTGAGGATTATCCTATGACATGGAAGCCGACAATAAATCGAGAAGACAGACCGATTTATCAGGCATTAGCTAAGCAGTTAGAATATGACATTATTGAGGGACGCTTAGTGCCTGGCACGAAACTTCCACCACAAAGAGAGTTAGCGGATTACTTAGAGGTGAATCTAAGTACGATTTCGAAAGCATTTAAAGTATCTGAGTTAAAAGGACTGGTCAGTGCGACCATTGGTAGTGGTACTTATGTTTCGTATGATGCGATTTCGAACGCTTATTTGCTTGCAGAAGAAAAGCCAAAGCATTTAATTGAAATGGGAGCAATTTTACCAGATCGTTTGTCGTATGGACCTTTATTTGACTTATTGCAATCGATGTTACAAGAATCAGATTGTGCGAGATGGTTTGGATACAGTCGGCCAGGCGATGCGATTTGGCAAAAAGATGCAGGCGTCAAATTATTGAAATTTGCCGGTTTTGAAACGACTAGAGAACATATCTTACTTGCTACTGGCGGACAAAACGCCATCACAGCAACACTTGCAAGCCTTTGTCAGCATGGAGATCGAATTGGTGTAGATCACCATACATATCCAGGCTTAAAGACAGCAGCCGCGATGCTGGGGATTCAGCTTGTACCGATTCGTTCAGAATCTGATGAAATGAGTCCGGAAGCACTTCTTTATGCATGTAAAAATGAAAATATTAAAGGATTATATATTATTCCAGATTATCAGAATCCGATGACTTATACGATGAGCATTGAAACTCGTAAGGCTATTGCTGAGATTGCTGTAAAGTATAATTTATTTATTATTGAAGATGGAGCGTATCATTTAATCCAAGAAAAAGTGTTGCCGGCTGTAGCTACATATGCCCCTGAGAATACGATTTATATAGCGAGTTTATCGAAATCAATGGCACCTGGACTCCGTCTTGCTTATGTGGCAGTTCCTTTAAAATACCTGGATTCTACTCGAAAAGCTCTTTATAATTTAAATATTTCCGTATCGCCACTACTTGCAGAGTTAGCATCACGAGTAATTGTTTCGAATCAGTTTGAAAACATTGTTGCATTTCATAAAGAGGAAACAAAAGCTCGTAATCAGTTGGTTAATCAATATTTAGGTAAAGAGAACTGTTTAGGTGAAGAAACAGGGATTTTTCATTGGTTACATTTGCCGCATCGGTATACAGGCGACCAATTTGAACAACTAGCTGCAGCACAAGGTGTACAGGTATATAGTGGAGGGCGATTTGCGGTAGGTAATGTCGCACCAGCAAATGCCGTACGTGTGGGGATTTGTGCACCAGAAACGAGAGAGGAACTTGAAAAAGCTCTTATTATCCTTAGAAAAATAATTGAAATGTAAAATAAATATTGTTTGCCATACAATAATTATATTGTATGGCTTTTTTTTTACGTGTTATGATAATTCAAACTTAGTAGGGGGATGAAAGAAATATTAATTTTGGTGTCATAGGCTTATCCCTTTAATTAAAAATCTGAATATTCCAATAAAATTAAAAGTGGTAGGAAAAAAATTGAAATGTTAAAGGAAGGAATGTTTACAAATGGAAAATAAATTTGCTGAGAGGGCCCGTCTAGTTAATTCTTCTGAGACCCGTGAAATATTAAAAGTAACAGAAAGGCCAGAAGTCATTTCTTTTGCGGGAGGACTTCCAGCTCCGGAGCTGTTTCCTGTTGAAGCCCTTAAAGTTGCTTGCAATGTTGTATTGAATGAAGAGGGCGCGGCTTCTCTTCAATATAGTACCACTGAAGGCTATGGTCCGTTGAGAGAAGCTATTTGTCAGAGGATGAAAGCCATTGGGATTAACTCTGCTATTAACAATGTTCTTATCACTTCAGGGTCCCAGCAAGCAATAGATCTTACTGGAAGACTATTTATCAACGAAGGAGATACTATAATTTGTGAAAGCCCAACCTATCTTGCAGCAATTAATGCATTTAAATCATACAATGCAAACTTTGTGGAGGTAGCTATGGACAATGATGGGATGATAATGGAAGAGCTAGAGAGGAAACTGCAAGAGCATCCTGGCGCAAAATTCATCTATACTATTCCCGATTTCCAGAACCCTACAGGTCGTACATTAAAACTTCAAAGACGTAAAAGAATGATCGAACTTGCTAATCAATACGATGTACTGATTGTAGAAGATAATCCTTATGGAGCTATTAGGTTTGATGGAGAGGGAATCCCACCAGTGAAACATTTTGACACAGAGAACAGAGTAATTTATATGAGCACGTTCTCTAAAATTTTCACTCCAGGCATGCGAATTGGATGGATTTGTGCAGATCAATCGTTTATTGATAAGTACGTGGCTTTCAAGCAAACAGCTGATTTACATACCGACAGCTTTGCTCAAAGGATAACAGCTAAGTATATGGAACTTTACGATATGGAAGAGCATATTAAAAAAATCAAAGCAGTATATAAAGCAAGATGTACAAAAATGTTAAAATGCATAAAAGAATTCTTTCCGGAAAATTTGTCTTACAGTAAGCCGGAAGGTGGGTTGTTTATTTGGGTTGAGCTCCCAGAGGGGGTTGATTCCAAACATATATTTACAGAGTGCTTGAAAAATAATGTTGCTTGTGTTCCTGGTGTTCCATTCTTTCCAAATGGCACACAGAAGAACACTTTACGTTTAAATTACTCGAATATGCCTGAAGACCAAATCATTGAAGGCATGAAGCGTATGGGTGATGTATTACATCGTGAATTAAATAAAGAGACGATATGTTTGTAACTAAAGGAAATAAAAAATAATTAAATCAAACACCAAAACCATTAATAACTATATATACCTTCTAAATGTTTAATGAAAGCACTATTCTTAAAAATATCCAATTCAAAAATAAGATTTTAATTGTATTATTAATAAATCTTACATTTGAATAATCAGGAGGCTTATTATGCCAATATCATTTATAAATCCATATATTACAAAGCCCGTTTCGACATCACCACCACCACCGTTTACTCCTTTATATACACTTATATATAAAACAGATTAAGAATCTGCGAAATATATAAGCTGTTTCGCAGATTCGAAGGAGTAGACGATGAAATATAAAATTCAGTTTATATTATCAATGATTATTTTCGGTACAATGGGTTTAGTTGTGAAATACATTGATTTATCTTCGAGTGAAACAGCTTTGCTAAGCAGTTCAATTGGGTGTCTATTTTTAGTGTTTGTATTTTTCATTATGAAGAAATCCATTCAATGGAAATTAGTGAAAGTTAATGCTTCTACCCTTTTTCTTTCTGCGGTTGCATTGGGAGGGAATTGGGTTTTTCTTTATCAATCCTACGATCATACAACACTTGCTAATGCAACGCTTGGGTATTATTTTGCGCCAGTGTTTGTCATGGTTCTCTCGCCATTTGTACTTAAGGAGCTTTTACCAATTAAAAAAATTGTTTGTATTGGTGTAGCGATATTAGGTATGTTATTGATTATTGGAAACGGCATTAGCGCCTCTGGTAAAGATGATCTACTTGGAATCCTTTTCGGGTTAGTTGCGGCTGCATTTTACGCAGCCTTAATGTTATTAAATAAATTCATTCAAAACATGGGCATGTTAGAGATTACAATCATTCAACTTGGAACAACTGCTTTACTTCTCTTTCCCTATGTATTATTCACTGAGGGATTTGGTATCTTGGGAGTCTCGAGATCTTCCATTGCTTTTATAATACTCTTAGGCGTTGTTAACACTGGTATCGGCTTTTGGTTATTTTTTTCTGGTATGCTTAAGTTAAAGGGACAAAGTATTGCCATGCTAAGCTATGTAGATCCTTTTGTAGCTATACTGATTTCTGCTGTAATCTTACAAGAAAAAATGACAATTATTCAGATTATAGGGGGCACACTTCTTTTAGGTTCAACTTTTATTAGTGAAATTAATTCAATGAATTTTCGAAAACGACATACGAAGCTTTTAACAAAATAAAGAAACGGGGCAGTGAGGGGAAATCCCTCACTGCTTTTTACTATATTCCAAGTAAAAAGTCTAAGTTTTGTTAATCGCCCTACTTCCACTAAACTACTTCTTTATTTAACTGTCGTACAGATTTTGTCACTCTCCATTTATCTGTTAATGAACTAACGGGTGCGTTAGCTGAAGATCGGAGCTGTCTTTAAGGCAGCTTTTTGTTATGGAACTATCGGGGCAGGATAGTTGCATAAAGAAGGGAATATAAAAAGGTTAGTTGAAATAGGAATATTGGAGTCAGTTTTATTTTATTCTCAGAATATTATACCTGCGGTTGAGAAATTCACGAATTTATGGAGGGATTTCATTGCAAACATTTTTTCGGTATAACTGGATGGTCAGAGAAGAATGGTATCGGTGGTGTGAGGAGTTAAGTGAAGAGGATCTCATACAAAACCGAACTGGCGGAGTAGGTAGTATTTTACATACACTCTTCCATATAGTTGATGTCGAATGGAGCTGGATACGCCTTTTACAAGCTAAAACAGACTTTGAGGAGAACTTTGATGGTTACAAGAGCTTGAATCAGGTTCGAAAATTAGATGCTGAATTTCGAACGGAAGTGGAGAACTTTGTGAACAACTGGGATGGGAGCATGGAAAATCGATTATTTTACGATACTCTACCAGATGGAAGAACTGTAACGGATACTTGGGGCGAGGTTATACGACATGTAATTGCCCACGAAATTCACCATATAGGACAATTATCAATTTGGGCAAGGGAAGTAGGGAAAAAGCCTGTGTCTGCAAATCTTATTGGACGAGGTCTTTCCTCTTATTAAAATCCTTCTTCAACTAACAGGTGCGTTAGCGAAGATCAGAGCTGTCTTTAA
>NZ_JAGGQN010000073.1:0-35871 GCF_018613275.1 Bacillus sp. ISL-4 | reverse complement strand
TGCCTGGCACACAAGAAAAAGATGCCCGTAGGCATCCAAATAAGACAGGTAAAATATCTTAATAACATCGTGGAACAAGACCATCGTTTTATTAAAAAGAGTGTTCGTGCGATGTTAGGATTGAAATCTTTTCGAACAGCCAAGAATATTTTTAGTGGAATAGAAGCGATGCGTATGATCAAAAAGAAGCAAGTTCACCAAAGGATGAAGTCTGCCCAAAATCAAAAAGAATTCATTCATAAATTGTTTAGATTAGCTTCATAAGCTAGCAATTTAAAGGAAATTGACACAGTTGCATACTTAATGATTTGTCCATACTGTTGTCGAATAAGATCCCAGTTAATCGGTCTACTTAAAACCGGTTGGAAGTGAGGATAGTCCTCATTCATACCTGCTTCTGGACGATATGGCCCAACTTTATACTTAGAGTAAAAACCTGATACCCATTTAAGGTAAGATCATTATAAAGCTTCATTTCAATCGGGCTTTCGCATTTGTTGTATTCACTTTGTTTAGGTGCTCTAGGAACAAGAAATGGATCAGGATCGAGATACATCACAAGTAAGATATATAAACAATTACTCCAGCCGCCATTATCAATCGTTTAACATCCTACTAAAATTCTTCCGGCCAATAGCTTTCAAGTATTCCCCCAATTATATTTTTATGTTAGTTTGCAATAACTCACAATTAAGTTATAAATTACTAACCTTTACTTTCAGTGCACTTATAAATAACTGAACTACAGTTTTAATAAATTTATCAGCATCTATTGAAGTTATTTGATGTCCATCTACAAAATTACGTGAAACAAACTCTCCATACATCATATATAAATAAACCATCGCCAAACTTTCAACATTGACTTCGAATTGTATCTTTCCTTTTTGTTGCATTTCTAAAAAATACCTAATTAGATGCTCCTTTAATTGACGTGGATGTTTATTAATTTGATTAAACAATCCTTCTATTGAATTCCCTTCTTTAAATGCGATAAGAATAATTTTTTGATTTTTCTTCATTAATTTATAATAAGATTCGCTTATCATCAACAAATCTTTTTCTAAATTCCATACAATATTTTTTTCAAAAAGTTCTTGCATCGAAGCTGAATAATAGAATCGGTCAATAGCCGCATCTAAAACGCTTTGTTTTGTGCCGAAATGACGATATAATGTCATTTCACTAACAGACGCTTCTTTTGCAATTTCTTTTGTCGAAACTGCTTTATAACCCTTTTCAGCTATTAAATTAATTGCTGCATATAAGAGCCGATCACTAGTATCTAACTTATCAACCAAAATTACCACCTCAATACTAATAGCTTAATCTAATAATATTTTAAGCGCATATTGATTGTCAATAGAAGAGGCACAATATATAATAGAGTGAATGTTCTGAATTATAGCAACAAATGGTGATCTTTATTGAGAGCGGTAAGATTATGCCAAAAATAAATATGGTGTCCCTACGGACAATTAGCGACTACTTATAAAGTCACTGTTTTGGGATAACTTTTCATTAGATTCCACCATTTTCCCTTTCGTTTCTGGGATTATCAAACTTCCTATTAAATAAAGTATAAAAACCCCAATAAAAAAGTAGCCCATAACCACAGGAATGCTTTGCGGAGTTTCACTTGCTAAAGAAACGAAAGTTGGCATTGTTCCTCCTATTGCGAAACCAAGATTCCATGATAACCCCGTTCCGGTTGAGCGAATAGCAGTAGGGAACCTTTCATTTAAAAAAATAAGTGTTGGAGCATATGTTATCTGTGCTAAAAAAACTATAATAGATGCATATATTATAATCGAGGTTCCATCAGTAGCTTGTCCCAACTGCTTAAAAAGTAGTGGGAGCCCCAATAAACAAATAACACCAGAAATTAAAAATGTCTTTTTTCTCCCAATTACATCACTTATATACCCTCCAAATGCAGTTGATATTATCATTATAATGCTAGTGATGATTAAAGTAGCAGATACAATGTTAGATGATGTTTCATTAACCACTTTGAGAAATGTTGGAAGATATCCTGCTGTAAGATAATACGCTGTTCCTCCACCAATTGTTAATAATAAATTTACAATTAATGTAAATAAATATTGTCGGCTAAAAAGTGTCCGTATGGGCGTTTTTTGGGGTTTATTTACTTTACTATTTTCTTTTTGAGCATGAACCCATGCCGGTGACTCTTCAAGTGATCTAAATATAAATAAACCAAAAATAGAACTAATAATCCCAGTAAAGAACATAACTCTCCAGCCCCATACCTCGAATTCAGGCCCTGGAAAAAGTGATGTAACAGCAAGAAATACTATAGAAGCCATTAAAGCACCTAATCCCGCTCCACCGCCTCCTATTAACCCAGACATTAATCCACGGTATTTAGGAGAAACAGTCTCAGTTCCAATAGTATGTGTAGATGCTACAACACCTCCTACGAACACCCCTTGAATTAATCGTAAAATGATAAATAACACCGTAGCTGCTATTCCAATTTTACCGTATGTCGGTAATGTTCCAAAAAGTGCCGTAGTAACACCTACACCAACTACCGCAATGATCATTGCTCGCTTTCTTCCATATCGATCCGCATAAGAGCCGAATAAAGCTGATCCAACTGGCCGCATTAATAATGTTACCGCAAAAGAAGCATATGTTGCTGCAAGTTGAAACATCGGGTCACTTGTTGGAAAGAATAATTTTCCGATTGTAGGTGCAACAAATAAGAGTATAAAAAGATCAAACAAATCAAACGCCCAACCTACTATTGATGCACTAATAGCTGTAATCATTTGTTTTCTACTAACTACATTAAGATTATTAGATTGATTCAACCGCAACACCCCTATTCATTTAATTAATTATTTAAGCCCTTTCAAAAGAATTAAATAATCTACTAACTAAGAAGAAATTTCAAGCTATAATATTTAATATTTTAGGGACAGATGGAATCTCAGTTTGTATTGAGGGAGATTCCATCTGATTCCCTGAATTTTTATCTTATCTTTAATGAGTTCATTGTTGTCGTTGAAATTCTGCTTCCTTTATTAAATGAAAAATTCGACTTGGGCTTAATGGCAAATCGGTAATTTCAATTTTTAATGGATGTAAGGCATCTCTTACAGCATTAGCAATTGCTGCTGGCGGAGAAATGGTTCCTGCTTCCCCTACACCTTTGACACCCATCGGATTTCTAGTCGATAAAGATGTTACCTCACCCATGACAACATCAGGTATTTCTATGGATGTAGGAACTAAATAATCCATATATGTACCAGTCATTAGTTGTCCGATATCATCATAGACAATTTCTTCATAAAGAGCCGCGCCAATTCCTTGTGCGACGCCTCCTTGAACTTGTCCAGCCACAATCATTGGGTTTAACATTCTTCCACAATCATCTACAACGATATATTTTAGGATTGTTACGTATCCTGTTTCTTTGTCAACCTCGACTATTGCAATATGAAACCCAGAAGAATACGTAACCGTTTCAGGTGAAAAATAATGTGAAGTTTCTAAGTTCGGTTCCATGTCTTCCGGAAGTTTACAGTTTTGCCCAGGTCTTGATGCTTGAATGATATCGTTAAGCGAGACGATTTTATCTGGTGTTATCGGATTAAATATTTTCCCATTTTTTAATATTAATTGTTCAATATTTTCCCCTAATAAAACACTTGCAATTTCAATGATTTTTCCACGTAACTTTTTTGAAGCTATGTGAACGGCATTTCCAGCTGTTACTGCACTGCGGCTTGCAAAAGTTCCTATACCGAAGGGAACGACATCTGTATCGCCCGCCCTAACGGTAACATCATCAGGGCTCACCATTAATTCATCCGCACATATTTGAGAGAATGTTGTTTCATGGCTTTGTCCGTGTGGAGTTGATCCTACACTCACAATAAACTTTCCTGTTTCATCTAAACGAACAATTGCCCCTTCATATGGCCCAATCCCAGTTCCTTCTACATACGAGGATATTCCAATTCCAACGTACTTCCCCTGACTTTTTAGTTCTTTTTGGTTACTGCGGAAAGCTTCATAATCTGCTAATTTAAGAGCTTTCTTAAAACTGGCTGGATAATCTCCGCTATCATAGATGACTTTGAAACCATCCCGATAGTACATTCCTTGATCGTAGGGCATATCCTCATGCTTGATCATGTTTTTCAGCATAATATCAATCGGATCCACATCTAATTGTTCAGCAATCATATCAATCACACGATCCATTACATAAACAGCTTCAGGACGCCCAGCTCCGCGATATGCAATATTTGGTGCTTTGTTTGTCAACACACAGTACCCTTTAATGTCAAAATGATCAATTTTATATAGCCCTCTCATATGTGCAGCAGTATTATAGGAAACAGTTAACAATAAGGGATTATATGCCCCGTTATCAACAACAAATTCATCTTGTATTCCTAAGATTGTACCATCGTTTTCATAAGCAACTTTAACTTTATGAATTTGATCCCGGGCATGTCTGGTACTCATCATATGCTCTAATCGATCTTCAATCCATCGAACAGGTCTTTCTAAAACCTTCGCTAAATATGGAATTAAAATTTCTTCAGGATATACTGCACATTTTGCCCCAAATCCCCCACCCATATCAGGAGCAATCACTCTTATTTTGTTTTCATCCAGGCTTAATAGCTTGGATAAGTTCGTCCGCACCATATAATTGACTTGGGTAGATGACCAAACTTCCAATCTATCTAATCTTGTGTCATACTCCGCGACAACCCCACGTGTTTCCATCGGACTAGCAGTTACCCGAGGGGTTTTGATTTTCGTTTCTAAAACATGGTCCGCTTTAGTAAATACATCTTTGGTGTTACCAATAGATAAATCAAATTGTGCTTGAATATTATTGCCTAAATGGGGATGGATAGTTGGTGCACCGTCATCCATTCCCTCATAAGGGTCTGTTACAGGCTTTAAAGCTTCATATTCAATTTTTACTAATGCGGCTGCATCTTCAGCAATATATCTATCTTCAGCAACAATGATTGCAACTGGTTGCCCCACATACACTACATGATTTTTCGCAAGCAAATCTTCAGGGCAAGATTTTATCACAGGTTTTATAGAATCTAATAAATTTTTTGGTAAAGAAAACTCTGAAAGTGAAGGAAGAGGTTTTACCTTCCCTGCTATATCGCTTGCGATAATAACGGCTTGAACTCCAGGCAATTTTTCAGCAGCCGTTTTATCAATATTTTTAATAAGTGCATGTGCATACGTGCTCCTAATCACTACTGCTTCTACCATATCGGTTAGCTTAATATCAGCGACAAATTGACTTTTACCTGTAAGTAATCGATAATCTTCTTTTCGCTTATAACTTTGTCCAACATACTTTGTCATCACCTCACATCCTTTCGTGTTATGACTTTACAGCTATTTTCTTTTGCCCTTCGTCATTTTGTTCTAACACTTTTTCTGTTGTATACTGCTTGACTGCCTTAATAATATTGGTATATCCGGTACATCTACATAGATTCCCAGAAATCATTTCTCTTATTTCATTTTCGTCCTGAGACGGATTTTTATCCAAATCACATACTAGAGACATGAGAAATCCAGGTGTACAAAAACCACATTGGAGTGCATGGTTATCTGAAAATGCCTGTTGCAGTGGATGAAGCTTACCATCTTTCGCCATTAGCGATTCAACAGTTTCAATTTCAGCCTTATCTGCCTGGACCGCAAAGACTAAGCATGAACGAACCGGCCTATTATCCATTTTTACTGTGCAAGCCCCACAAACACCATGTTCACACCCTAGATGAGTGCCTGTTAATCTTAATTCTTCACGCAAAAAGTCGGCTAGTAACAGACGCGATTCAACTTCTTTAATTACTTTTTTTCCATTGACCGTTAATTCAATCTTTTCTAGGGTCATGCCATCATCCCCTTTGGAACTCTTTTTATTGCTGTCTGTAATGCTCTCTTTGTTAATACTGAAGCTAAATGAATCCGATATTCCGCCGAGGAGTGAAGGTCACCTTCAGGATCCAAATAGTCTTTAATAGAACCAACAGCTTCCTCAATCACATGTTCTGTTGGTTCTTTCCCAATAAGAAAGTCCTCAATGTCCTCTAAGACAATTGGGGTTGGTCCCGCACCTCCAACAGCTAATTGAACGGAAGAAAAGTTACCTTGTTCATCAATTCCAACTACTGAAGCCACCTCGACAAGAGCAAAGTCACCATGTCTTCTAGTCATTTCTATGAAAGCGGTACCATGATTTTCGTTTATTATAGGAAACCTTATCTCCTTCACTAATTCGGTCGGTTCCAACGATGTTAGAAGATAGGTGAGGAAGAATTCATCTGTTGGCACTGTTCTTTCTCCATCTGGACCAATAATCACGATTTCTCCGCGGAGCGCACTTAAGATGCATGGTAACTCAGCGGATGGATCGGCATGAGCAATGCTTCCTCCTATTGTTCCGCGGCTCCGAATTTGTGGATGGCCTACATTTTTCATGCCCTCCGTTAGCAGTGGGCAATATTTTCTAACTAATTCGGATTCTTCTACCTCGTAGTGTCTTGTTAATGCGCCAATCTTAATAACTGAACTATCTTTTTTTATATAATTTAATTCTTTTATTCGACTTACATCGATTAAATACTTCGGAGTTGATAACCGCATATTTAGTACAGGAATTAAACTTTGTCCTCCGGATATAATCTTTGCATCTTCCCCATAATCCGCTAAATATTGAACCGCATCTTCAATCGTCGCCGGTCGTAAAAATTCAAATTTTGCTGGTTTCATTTTTAAACCTCCCCTGTAAGTCAGGTAGGAAATTAGTTATTCACTGTTTTTTTTCCTGACTTTTTCTCAATATCCTTAAAGAACTTCCCTGCCATGAATTTAGCAATACCAACTAAAACACGACTTCCAACACTTGCAATCATACCTCCGACTTCAGCATTGCAATCCCAATCAAGAACGCAGCCTTTTTCAGTAGGATTGAGCTTGCAGTCCATTTTTGCTTTTACATGCCCTGGTGAACCACTTCCCTCGGCATTAAACACATAATAACGATCCTTTTCGATATCCTCTAACTTTACTTTCCCTACATATTCACCCTTAACCGCTGCAACCCCTAGCTTCATAACTACTTCGTATTCATTTTCACCAATAAGCTCTAATTTTTGGCAACCTGGAATCACTTCTTTTAAAACTTCCGGATTATGTAGCGCATTCCAAATAACATCTACCGGCTGTTTAAATTCTGTCTTCCCCTTTAATTCCATGATATATTTTCCTCCCTATTTTAAAAGTCTAAATGGATGATTGATTGTTCTAAGACTACTTGATATCTATCTAGTAAACACTTACTTTAAAATCTTATTAGCACTAACTAACGTAATAATAAATTAACGTTCCTTTATTATCGAAAAATCGATTATCCATAGGTAATAACACGATCATTTTCAACTGTCATTTTCACAAGTACATTCGGCATTCCTAATTCGACTTGTTTCCCTTCTAAATCTGCTTCTACTATACCTCTTGCTCCACAGGAAACCTTCGATAATACAATCTTTCCTCCGCCCTCAATGATTTTCTCCACTGAATCTTTTAACCTAACAGCTGTTTCGCCGACTCCAAGTGTTTTATTTAAATTATCATCACGAATTAGTTCTACAGCAGCCCCCGCTAAAAACATTGAAACCTGATGGCCTTCCTCTATAGCTGTATTTGCAATAAGAAAGGCTCTATCTGCTTGTGTAGGCGATGAAGGCCCATGAGTTAAATGCACAAGTATTTTTGCCATTATTATACTCTCCCTTATATCTATTTTAGCCTATAAGACTATTTAACCAAAACGAACTGAATAGTCTTAAAAATCAATTCACTAATATAATCAAATATATTAGTGAATACTAACTAACATACATTTTAAAAATTACCTTAAACATTGTAGTTACATGTTAAATATATAGTAGATTAAAGATTTTGAATTTTCAAGTCATTTTTTCGTCTAAATAATATTTCTCTAAGGCCTATTACAAATCCATTTCATCAATGAGACCTTCTGGCTCTTTTAAGAAAAAAAGTACAATTAAGCTAGATATAGCAAAGAATCCTCCTGTTAACATAAGCGCTGCACTGAGCCCTTTTTCCATTGCTATATAGCCAATAATAAAAGGAGCAAATGCACTGATCCCCCTCGATACGTTATATATAACACCCTGGGCAGTGGCCCTGATTTCCGTTGGATACAAGGAAGAAAAAGTCGGAGCAAATCCACTATGATATCCCGTCCCAAAGAAAGCAACGATCATTCCAAAAAAAAGTAAAGTCAGCTCGTTTTTTATTAATAAATATAGTGGTACAGATACCGCTGACATAGAAAAAAAGATAATAAAGGTAGATTTCTTACCAATTTTACTTGCAATGAATCCAAATAAAATATACCCCAACCATGCACCTATCTGCGAAACTATAACCCATGCCGATGTTTTTATAACATCAAGTCCTGGTCCACCCTCTTCTATTGGAGTAGACAAATAAGTAGGTAGCCATGTAAACAACCCCCAGTAACCTAACATGGCAAACATTGTAAATGATATACAAACCAGTGTGACTGAACCATAGTTTCCAATTATTAACCTTGTCGTTTCTTTTGCTGAAAGGCGACGTGATTGGTTTTGCCACATTTGAGATTCTGGTGTATGTTTGCGTACCCATAACGTCAGAAGAGCTGGAAGAACTCCCACAAAAAAGACACCATTCCACCCAAAAATCGGAATAACAATTGCGGAAATCAAAGCTGCCAGCGCGTAACCAACCGCAAATCCACTTTGTACAAAAGCCATTACCACAGACCGATGTTTGGCAGGCCAAGTTTCAATTACTAGGGCTGCACCCGCCGACCATTCCCCACCCATACCAAATCCAACAAGCATCCGAAATACCATTAACTGATTTGCTGTCTCTGAGAAACCACACAATACAGTCGCTCCTGAATATATTAGGATGCTCCAAATCATTGATTTTTTTCTTCCCCATTTATCAGCTACAAATCCAAAAACTATTCCTCCTAAGGCTGATGCGATAAGAGTTGCTGAGGCAACTATTCCAGCAACAGATTGAGTCATCTGAAGATCCTTCATTATATACACAATCACCATGGAATACAGCATCAGATCCATTACATCAAGCGTCCAGCCAAAGAAGGCCGCCCAAAAAGTATGCCATTGTGATTTAGTAGCCCCTCTGTACCAAGGTAATGTTTTTTTACTAGTAGGATGCTCAACTTTAATGACTGGCTCATGCTTACTCATATAAATTCTCCTTTTTATATAAGTTATCAATTTGATTACCATAAGAGTTAGTGATTGATATTTAATTGTGGATTAGTGAAAGGGTTTTAAGGTATTAAAGTAATTTCAAATACCAAAGTAAGTAATAACTTTAAATAAGACTATCCTAACAATAGGAACCAGGCCCCTCCACAAATTTTTATTAGAATAATACAATTATTTAAAAAAGGTGGGGGAGCAAGGCACTTACCGAACAGCCTAATAAAAATTATGATAATACAGATTTTTCTTCAGCTAATAACCACCCAGAATTTGGAACAGCTGGTGTTAGACCAAGATTTTTTAGGATTTGGTAGACCGTGGCCGTTGCAGCAGATAAAACTGGAAGACTAATTTCGTCCTCTACAATTTGGATGGCAGGAAGTGATGGCATTTGTACACATGCAGACAAGACAACTGCATCCGCACCGTTCGTATTTAAATTTCTTGCATGATTCACTAGATTCATTGGATCCAATCTACCTACCTCTAGGTTATCGGATACTTCAAGACTAATAGAGTCAATGACTTCAATCCCACTCGTATTTAAATATTCAATCACCATATTCGTTAGAGGCTTCATATATGGCGTAATGATTGAAACCTTCTTAGCACCAATTTCTTTAATTCCTTCGATAAGTGCACCTGCACTACTAACGACTGGGGCATTATCTTTATTTCCTTTTACTACTTTACATAAACGATCTTCAGAGGATGCATGATAGCCAGGGCCCTGTGACATGATGGCAATTAAACATGCATAGGCTAACACATCACATTTAGCATCAGAGAGTTCTAAGGCACAGCGATCACTATCAAGATCCATCTTTTTTAATTCCTCTTTCGTGACATGCATCATCCTCATTCTGCTAGAATGAAAGGTAAAGGATTCCTCCGTAAACAATTCCTTTCGGTTATTTAGCATGGCAGGAATTTCAGTTTCCATTGTAGTGTTAGAACTGGGTACAATTAAACCGACTCGATAGTTTTTTGACATGTTTTTTCCCCTTCCTTATTTGCTTCTGGATTTAATACTGCTACATGTATACAGCCATCTAAACCTTTCGCGTGTGTATTGACAGCTTTAAATGCTTCAGAAACGTTAAATTCATGTGTAATCATTTTTTCTAACGGATAACGGCCAGATTCAATGATTTTTAAGGCAACCCCTACTGCTTTTTTCGGACGGCCTAGTACACCCTTAATCGTTAAAAGTTTCCATGTTATTTTACTTGACATGACTTCGTTGGTAAGAAAATGATCTGTACCAGAATGAACAATGGTCCCATGGTATCCAGCAAGATCTAAACATACCTTAAATTGAATTGGTGTAGTTGCAGCATTGATGACAGTGTTAGCCATTTTACCATTCGTTATTTTCGAGACTTCTTTTTCAAGATCTTGTTTATCAGCATAGAGGACATGTGTTGCACCAAACTCTTTGGCAATTTCAAGTCGATGTGAATCTTTTTCAAGCCCTGTTACGATAATGGTTCCTGCCCCTGCTTCTTTAGCCCCAATTACTGCTCCAAGTCCCATTGGGCCTGGACCCTGAATTACGACTGTATCACCAACCGTAGTATTACCTACTTGTTGAACCCAATGAATACCATTAGAAATTGGAATAAATAAAGTTAATAGATCTGCAGGTATTTTTTTGCTTACCTTATGAATAATGGAATGGGGATGCAAATACATATATTCTGCGAAGCCACCCCAGAGTGCCGTTTTCTCATTATGGATGCTCATCGCTCCATACCTTAAGTCAAAGCAAAGATGATAATTTCCAGTTAAACAAGGATCACAGTGCCCGCATGGGATATACTCCTCAACAATAACTCGGTCTCCCTTTTGTACATTCCATCGTTTTTCTGCTTCTAGCCCAATTTCATCGATGTAGCCCACAATTTCGTGACCAATCACACAAGGGAGATTAAAGACAGCATTCCCTCCATGTAAATAACCTTCACTATCAAGCCCACATACTCCACAAGACTCTACAAGTAAAAGACCATCGTTATCTCCCGTCTCTGGAATTTGAAATTCCATAATTTCCATTTGTTCTTTTCCTGTTAATACAGCTGCTTTTGCATATTTTGGTCTTGTCATATCATACCCTCCAATCTATTTTTTTCTAACTTTCCATGACATAACTTCATATGGGGCATTTTCTATTTCTTGGAGCAAGTCAGCGTGACTCTCATATTTTCTATCATGGATTTTTCGCACTCTTACTGATGTTTCAAACTCTTCTTTAAACGGAAACGGCTCAACTACAACCGAACCATCACCTGGGAGTTGAACTGAAATATGAATGCCTTCACCATTTTGATTTTTACGAACCGGCCCAAGAACTGCTTCAGCTTTATCATGATGAGTATTTAGCGAGACAAGCTGTGACATTCGATCCATCAATTGTAAGAACTCATAATCCATCCATAATTTATCTTCAAACACACTGCGCTTTTCGTTAAATTGCCAGTATTTCATTTTGACGTTGATCCATTCCTTTTGTGTTTCAATAACCACATTTTGCATGAATTCCTTTAAGTCTTCAGGAATTTTATAAGTAAATGTTGGATCGTAACCAAATCTGCTTGTATATAAACCAATCCAATGCATACCGACTAACATTCCGGCATAAGGATCCTCTTCTAACACTTTATTATAACCATTTGAATAAAAGCTGACATGCTGCCTCACATTAATATTGATAAAATTAATAGGTCTTCCCGTTTCTTCATCAAATAAAACTTCTTTATCGGGTTTAACCCAGCCAATATCATGCTTCTCAACAGCTGTTATTAACGAAGGAGAGGGTGCCTCAAATTCATCATTTCCCCAATAGGCTGCGACTTCCCCGGCTTGTATTGCATGATGGTATTGGTCTATTAACCAAATCTCGTTACCATGTTTTGAAACAAACATACGCTTCCCCCTAAAATTAATATTTGGAATTATGCATGTTGTACTTTTTTCTTCAGTTCCGTAATAACTTCATGTGTGGACAGTACATCTGCGTATTTTTGCTGCATATCAAAAAGATTCATTGCATGGGTTGTTATTCCACGGTCAAATACACATTCTTCAGGAACGACAACGTTTAAATTGTAAGAAAACGCATCAACAACTGATGCCCGAACGCAACCGCTTGTTGTTGTACCAGTAACAATTAGCGTATCAATATTATGATCCACTAAGTACGAAATGAATGGTGTTCCGAAAAAGGCACTTGGCTTCTTCTTTGAGATAACAAATTCTCCCGGAATTGGTTTTAGTGGTTCAACAATTTGGGTACCTTTCCCACCTTCAATTAATGTTGGGTGTCCAAAAACATTCCCTTTTATGGCTGTTTTTTCATTAGAATTATGTTTATGCCCCTCAATAATAGTATAAAAGATTGGTAAATTAACTTCTCTGCAGACATTCAATAGATTCTTAATATGAGGAATCGACTTCCAAGCATCTGCCCCGCAGCTAGTCGGATATTTCTTAATCGACTGCTCGATATCCTCTGCTTCTTCTCCGGTAAAACCATACGTAACATCAATAATAACTAGCGCTGGATTCTTACCAAGTCCGTTTACCTTCCCTAACCCTGCACCTGAATAAATTTTTTGGTCCCTTTCATCTAAATATTGCTCCCATATTCTTTTCTCCAATTTCCGTCCCCCTTCATTGCTAGGTCCTACACCAGTTCGTTTGAGAGCCGACCATCTGCAGCCACTCCCTTTTTAATGTAATAGTATCCAGGTCAATCCCTATTAAAATGAAAAAATACTGTTCTGCATATTCAGGGCTCCATTCTACCCTTTTAACACCTGAATATTGCACCAAATAAGGAGTAGTCTTCCCATCTTCGAAAATCTGAACAAACCCTTTGGCACGAATGATCTGACTGGCATGTCTGGTAAGAAAATGTTCGATATCTGATTTTGAGAGTGGCCGATCGTTTGGCAAAACCAACGTACTCATACTGGAGTAGCTGGTTTTCTGCCTCATTTCCTTATCAGTACTTAGCTGTTTTATATGTTTAGCGGACGATATTCGCGTTAAAAACTGTTCAAAATTGATGTTCCCAAACTCCGCAATTTCTATATGTGCTGAATTATTCTTGTTTCTTATATTCTTTTTTACTTCTTCTGCTAAACACTGCTGAACTAAGTCCATTTTGTTGACAACGATATGATTGGCACATGCTAGTTGATGAAGCAACATTTCTTGGAAATCATGAGATTTTTCATTAAGAAAGAACTCAGCATCTACAATTGTAATAATGCTTCTTAATTCTACTTTGGCGATCATTTCCTTTTCGTTTAACGTATTTGCGACCTCTTTCGGATTGGCCACTCCTGTTAACTCGATAAAAATGATATCGGGCTTGTTTTGTAATAGTGTATCAATACTATGGGCAATTTCGCTTTTTTTGCTGCAGCAAATGCACCCACCCAGCAATGATTCTATTTTTCTATTATTAAATTTTTTTGAAACGAGCAGCCCGTCAATATCCACCTTTCCCCGCTCATTAATTAATACGGCATAGTTCACCCCCATACTTTGGGATTTAGATAACATTTTTAATAGTAATGTAGTTTTTCCACTTCCCAAAAAGCCGCTTAATATCACAACAGGAGTCCTATTCATCCTTTTACCTCCCGTTTTTCAAATATATCTAACCATTAATTTAGTTAGTACTAACTAAATTAATGGTTTAACTAAAATTACACCTTTTCTAACTTCTTGCTGATTAAAGATTGCTCCCAGGTCTTTTTACGAACATATTCCGAATCCACCCTCTTCGTTGCCGCACCTGTTTGCATTGCGGCTTCAGCGACCGCAGCTGCTACTGCCGGCGCAACATGTTTATTAAATGGACTCGGTATTACATAGTCCTCATCTAGCTCATCTTCGGAAATGAGAGATGCAATTGCATAGACTGCAGCAATCTTCATTTCTTCATTAATAGTGGTTGCCCTCACTTCTAATGCACCACGAAAAATCCCAGGAAAGGCTAATACATTATTTACCTGATTAGGATAGTCTGAGCGTCCCGTACCTATAATTCTAGCTCCCGCAACCTTTGCTTCCACGGGGGAGATCTCAGGATCAGGGTTTGCCATAGCAAAAATAATTGGATCAGAATTCATACTTTCAATCATTTCTTTTGTGAGCACACCTGCTTTAGAAACCCCAATAAATACATCCGTATTCATAATGACATCTTTTAATTGTCCCTTTTTATTATCGAGATTGGTGTAGCAGGCCATTTCATTTTTCAAATCATTCATTCCGTTAGGACGGTCTTTAAAAATAGCTCCTTGGGAATCACACATAATGATATCTTTTACACCAAATGAAATTAATAATTTTACGATAGCAATCCCGGCGGCCCCGGCACCATTAACAACAACTTTTATGTCAGCCATTGATTTCTTGACTATTTTTAAAGCATTAACCAGTCCGGCAGCAGTTACAATCGCTGTTCCATGCTGATCATCATGAAACACAGGAATATCCAATTCTTTTTTTAATCGATCTTCAATAGTAAAACAATCAGGTGCCGCAATATCTTCCATATTTACACCGCCGAATGAAGGGGCAATGAATTTAATGGTTTCAACTATCTGTTCAATATCGGTTGTATTAAGGCAAATTGGAAATCCGTCAATTCCTGCAAAGCTTTTAAATAAAATACATTTTCCTTCCATCACTGGCAGTGCGGCTTTTGGCCCGATATTACCTAGTCCTAAAACAGCTGTTCCATTAGTGATGACTGCTACCATATTCCCTTTCATCGTATAATCATAAACTTTATTTTCATCTGAATAAATTTCCATACAAGGTTCAGCGACTCCCGGTGAATATGCAAGACTAAGTTCTTCGGAATTACTTACTTGAACTTTAATCTCCGTTCCCAACTTCCCTTGATTTACTCTGTGCAGCTCTAACGATTTTTCACGAAGATTTAACAATGAGTATCCCCCTCTTCCTTATTTACAATGAATTTTGAAATTAAAGAACCTATTACTAAAGCTAATACTGGCGCACTTATATGAAAAATAGAAATGTTTGATAAGGCTATGACGAAAGCAAATGTTGAACTTAAACGGTATTTATTCCTTGAAAAACCCATTTGTAAACTTGATCCAAGTACTCCAATAAGGGCAAATCCCGCCAACATGGCTACAAACGATACAGGTAAAGCTTTAATAAAGGGAACAATCTTCCAGGCAAATATACCAAATAAAAGAATCATTACACCCGAGACAATCGATGCCATATACCTTTTCTCTTTGGGACCTGTCTCCCCATCCGCACAAATGGCAGACATCATTCCTGCAATATTAGCGCTTTGGCCTCCAAAGAAAGCTGTTGCCATTGAAAAGATCCCGCTTGCCGCTACTATTTTTTTAATCGGCGGTTTAAAGTTTGTACTTTCAAGTGCACCGATACCTGGGGCCGCATCATTGCTTAATATAAGCAGTGCCAGTGGTATTGAAATTGTAAAGATTTCAATTATGGAGAACTTAGGTTTAAAAATTTCAGGAAACACATACTCAGTTCTCATTGTTGAAATTTCAATGTTTTGGGTAAAGAGTATTATAAGCAGAGCTGTACAAATCGCCCCAAGAACAGCCGGTAAACGTTTTACCCATTTTATAAAAATGAAGTAACATAGTATCGCTGGTAAACCAACAATCATTAGATCATGAACAGATGTAAATAGATGAACGACATAGGTTGTGACCAATCCACCTAACATTGCGGCAATGATTTCATTAGGAAACCATTTCATAATCTTTGTATAGAGGCCAGAAATTCCAACGATAAAAATGATCAATCCTGAAATCAGATAGGACCCTATTAATTCTGAAAATGAATAATATGGGGTGACTGTAACAAGAAAAGCAACACCAGATAATGAATGAGCACCAGTAATTGGTATTTTATATATTAATGGGAAGATGATACTGAATAATCCTCCAAAAAAATACACAGCAAACATCCAAGAAATGGTTTGTGTATGCGTAAAATGCCCAGCATTTGCACCTGCCAAGATAATGGCGGGCGGTCCTGTCATAGCCAGCATGGCGGATATAAGCCCAGACGAGACATTATTTGTTGTCAAATCTTGCAAGGGCTTTCGTTTGTTTCTATGAATTTTAGCTTCCTTAACAAGATAGGTTTCCGTTTCCATAAATTGAGAACCCCTAAATGTAAAATGACCTTATAAAATAAAACTTAGGTTTCCAAGCGGTTCATTATTGTTTAATAATTCAATCTTCTTCAAGTGAATTTTTAAATTGTTTCCTTCCAAACACAAATGGTGTTCATTTCTACCTGAAAAGATTGTTTGTACTCCCCTTCTTAATTCAACCAGCAGGAAATTAGACGATACAACCACTTTGTCCTTGAACTCTTCCACAATTTCAACATTTGTAATAAGATGCCGTGTTTTGGATTGCGGTTGCTGGCCATACGCCAATCCCGTTTGAAGCCTCCATACTCGTTCTTCCAGCCGTTTGCGATCATCGTAAATTATCGAAACATGAGTCTCCGGATCAATGTCGTTTTCGTTACATGGAACCCAATACACACAATTATTAGTGAATAATTCCAGCCATTCATCTAGCCGATTTTCATTGATATATCTTGCTTCTTTGAATAAAAATGCCTCGATTTGTTTCAACTCATTTTTTGTTTGGATCAAATTTTTCCCTTCCTTTCTTTATAAGCATTATTCCTGGAACAGACTTTGAGCCGATTCACAATAAGTACCTATAAGATTTCTTCATTACGTTTATGTGTTTACGCTTCCATAAAGCGTTTCCACTCTTTATAAATTGCCCTTGTTGAAACTTCATCGCTAGAATTAGCCGTGATAACCCCCTTTTCATCAACTTGCTCCCGATTCATTCCTCGACTGATCACTAACCATTCATTTCCTTCAGCTTTTAGCCCTTCCTTTACTCGTTCAAACGCTACTTCAACATCATCTGGGCTTCCGAAACCCGCTGGCCCGTAAAAACCTTCGTGCGTTCTTAATCGCTGTGCGTTTACCTCTTTTAATGCTCCCTTCAGCATAATTGGATAAAGCATTACTTCTGTTCTTTCTACCGAGACAGGTTGAACCACCCGTACTTGGGACCCTAATATACTAAGATTAGGGAAGATAATTAAATTAAACGGAAGAGCACCAATATTTAAATCTCCTGCCAATTCGTATAAGGAATGACCATTCCCAAGATCAGATACCTTTTCTTCCTTATGCATTTTGGCAAACTTCGTCTTTTCCCCAGTTCGTTTCGCAATGATATCAAAAAATGTCTTGTGCACAAAACTTAAGTGATAAGGATCAATTGTATTTTCCACTTGGAACTTCCAATTAGCATTAAGGTAATACTTGTGTTTACCTGCGGTTAATTCGATTCCTTCAGGGCCGGAATCGACAACATAATCAATATACGGCATAGCATTTCCTAAATGTTCCGTCAAAGGTTTGACATCCTTGTTTAAGCTGGCAAAAATAAAACCTCGGTAACTTTCTACTCTAGTAACTTTATTAAGCCCCATTTCCTCGCGATTAAATTCCTCTCCATACCCATCCTGGAAAGGAGCCCCAAGAAGTTTCCCATCGTTAGCATATGTCCAGCCATGATAAGCGCAGCGTAATACATGAGCATTGCCGCATTCATCTTGGCAAACCGATGCCCCCCGGTGCCTACAACGATTTAGCACAACATTGATTTGGCTGCCGTCAGCGCTGCGGGTCACAATAACCGGCTGAGAGCCAATTTTTGTTGTTTTGTAATCTCCCGGGTTGGCAATTTCACTTTCATGACCTACATACACCCATGTACTGCTGAAAATTTTGTCAATTTCCATCTTAAAAATAGCTGGATCCGTATAAATCTTGCCATGAACAGCACCTTCTTTAACATAATCAGAAATATTTAATGTATTAATCATTACTCCTTCACCTGCTTTTCATTATTTTTATTTTTAATATAGAGATAGAAGCCTCCAAATTTATAATTTATAATTTATAATTTAAAACCGGCTCAACTGCGGATGAACCTATCCCTTTCCAGCGGCTAATAGAAGGATCTAGTATGGGGTGAAGATCCTTATGTTCACACCAGGCCAGACTTTCTAGTTCTAGCGGGTCAAGATAAATGACCCTTTTTGTTCTTATATCCATAATTTTAAGTCTAACACCATTGGAAGAGTAATCTATTTGAACCGAAACCTGTGCAAATTCATTTTTAAGAACTAATTCTTTACACATGTTTTACCTCCCTCACAAAAGATAGTTAGCACACACTAACAAATTATTTAAAAAAATATTCGTGTCTTATTAAAGAATGTTAGTACTAACTAACTCTAAATAACTTTATACTATTTCCACTATATTAATAGTATTATAGAGTAAGGTTACTTGTCAACACTATTCTGAATACTTATTTAATTCTATTTTCATCCATTTCCCCCTCGATTAAATCCTTGTAATCTTCGGGTGTATCTATATCAGTTATGATCTTTCTATTCAACTCAGAATAATACACATGCTCCTTAAATTTGGTGATGACTGATTTTCCACCCTCATCCCCATCAATATTTAATAAAGGAGGAAACATATTTCTTTTGAATAGGACGGGATGCCCCTTACCGTCTTGATATTCAGCTTGAATAATAGAGCAATTCGGCTGATGATGATAGTCTCTTATAATCTGATTGATTTCGCGAGACGTCATTAATGGCTGGTCCCCCAATAAAAAAATAGCAGCCTGCACAGAATCTGGCAATGATTGCAATCCAAGTTTAACCGAAGTGGACATCCCCTCGTTTGAAAAGTCATTCAATACGACTTTATTAACTCCATCAATTTGTGACTCTTCGACCAGTTTTTTTATCTGTGGATTCACGACGACAATAATTCCATCCAATTTTGATTTCAAACATTCATCAAGGGTATGTCTAATTAATGCTTTTCCTTTATAGGGCAATAGCAATTTCGGTTCGCCCATTCGTTTCGAAAAACCAGCAGCTAAAATAATAGCCCATACGTGACTATTTATATTTCTAATAATTGCTCTTCCTCCTTGCTAGAGAAATTAATCATCCCTTTTGTGAGTTTATTTCCTGTCCCTCCCCTAAACACCATTAAAATTTCAGCTAAAATGCTTAACCCAATTTCTTCAGGTGTTACTGATCCAATATCCAAACCTATTGGACTATGAATTTTATGCAAATTAGGATGATTAGTTATTCCTAAGCTTTTGCCCAATTCATAAGTTCTTTTTCTAGGCCCTAGCAAACCAATATAAGCCGCCTCTGAATTGATAACTTCCTTTAACATCATCTGGTCATGTAGAAAATGATGCGACATAATTACAACATAGGTATTTTCTTTAAGCGTTATCTCAGGTATTGCTCCTGCTTTAAAATTTATTAATTCATCTGCTTCCCGGAAATTCTTTTGATTAATATATCCTGGACGATGATCCAGTACGGTGACATGCCATTCTATCTGTTTTGCCATTTGAACTAACGGTATTGCATCCGGACCAGCACCAAATACCACAAGTCTTGGAGAAGGAGAAATCGAATCATAGAATACTTGAAATCTCTCATTACCATCTATATTTTCCAGTTTACAGTAGTTGGACTGTAAATCCTTTTTACTTACATAATCATTAATAATTTCCTTAAATGGAATGTGATTATATTCCTGAGTCTCTGGATCGATTATCCACTTGCTTCCAACCAATCTCGAATTCGCTGCTTCAACCACTATTATACTATGCAAGGTTTTATCCATTCCCTGCTTAAACCATTCTTCAAAAAGTTCCGACTCAGAGGTGGTTGGAATATATGGTTCAAGTAATATATTTATCTTGCCGTTACAGCCTAACCCCAATCCCCATATTAAATCCCCTTTATCCTGAAAGTCATAATGAATGATTTTGGGTTGTCCTTCTTCAATAATCTGTAATGCAATCTCTTTTATATCCCCTTCAACGCAGCCTCCACTTACTAACCCTGTAAGTTTTCCATCTTCTGCGATAAAACATTTTGCACCGTTTTTTTGATAAGTGGAACCTTGTGTAGAAATAATCGTACCAAGAACCCCTCTTAAACCGAGATTCTTACACCGTAATATTTCCTTATATATCGTTTGCATATTATCCGCCCCTTAACAAGTACCAGTGAAGTATCATATTAGTTGAATCCCCTTTAATATTAAGCGTTTACATTTCGTGGGGTGTAATGAAATTTTAGTATAGTAAATTTTGTTCCTACTCTTTATTATTAATCCGAATTTTAGATCCGTCAATATATTTTGATTATTTAATTAATTCTATTAATCTGAGCCTTACAGGCCCAGTACTTTCAACACCGAAAAAAGGAGTACTGGAAATAATCCTCACCGAGAGAGTTATTTCCAGAAAACTTTAATATACGTCACGTTGGTAACGGCCTTGTTTTTGCATATCGGTCAAATACGCTTCAGCTTCTTCACGGGTTATTGCGCCTTCTTTTTCAATAACATCAATCATCGCGTTACGGACGTCTTTCGCCATATGTTCCTTGTCACCGCAGATATAGAAATGCGCGCCATTTGACAACCATTCGAATAATTCTTTGCTGTTTTCAAGAATTTTATGCTGTACATATACTTTTTGCGCTGTATCACGAGAGAAAGCAGTGTCTATTTTTGTAAGCACACCATCCTCTTGAAATTTTTCCAATTCATCTTGGTAAAGGAAATCACATGTTACATGCTGATCACCGAAAAACAGCCATGATCTGCCTGTGGCCTTTTGAACTGCCCACTCCTCGATAAAGGAACGGAATGGTGCAATGCCTGTCCCTGGCCCGACCATAATAATGTCCTTATCAAATTCTGGCAGATGGAAGTGTTTATTTGGCTGAATAAAAACTGGAAGTGTATCCCCTTCATTAACACGCTCAGCAACTTGTATAGAACAAGTACCCTTTCGTTCACGTCCGTGAGACGTATATCTTACAGCTCCAATCGTTAGATGAACTTGTGCAGGATGAGAGGCTAAACTGCTTGCAATGGAATAGAGACGTGGTGGCATTTTTCTTAAAAGACCCGCAATTTCTTGTGCAGATGCATTCCATGGACCAAAATCACGCAGCATATCAAGTAAGTCACGTCCATTAATATATTCCTTAAGCTTGTCTACATTTTCAACCAAAACTAGATTTCTCAACTCTTCATTTTCTGTTAAACCTGATGCTTGTTGTAAAATCTTTTTCGTTAATAGTGTAATTTCAAAACATGATGTTAACGCTTCCCTTAATGAAAGAGTTTCCTCTTGTTTATTAATTGTTACAGGTGTTTCGCCATCCCAGTTCATTTCCTCAATAAGGGATGCTACTAGTTCTGGGTCATTTGAAGGAACAATACCAAGAGCATCACCTGGGTTATAGGAAAGACCTGATCCTTCTAATGATAACTCAATATGCCTTGTTTCTTTAGCAGATCCAACTCCGTTTAGGTTAACATTTTTAAGAACCTTCGCTTGGAACGGATTTGTCCTTGAAAATACTGCCGGCATCTTTTTATCATCAGATTTTACTATATTAACTGACATAATATTCACCTCAAAAAGGTTTTCTATAAAGCTAGAATAACACTGTATAATTCAATCAGATATATTTTTATTACAATTAATATAAAAATACAAAAAGAAAAGTAACTGTACAGTAGTAAATCATCAATATTACTGGGTTAGCGCTAATAAAATCTTTTGCAATTTCACAATTTCCTTGTCTAAAACCTGACTAATCATTAAAACCTCTTCACTAGCTATCCCTTTATGACTAGCGGTTTTGTACATTTGAAATTTAAGTTTACTTATATTCTTTGACAAGTGTACTGTTTGAGATAACAACATTAACCCATCTCCTCATATTCCTTATCGATAAAATTATGCACTAGAACCGTTAAATGCATTCCGAAATCTCCTCTCTATCTCTCTGAATATCAATGAGGCTAAAATTATCTTTACTGATCAATTTACCTACCTGTTATGTTGTTAGTTCAATAAGTAACTCTCCTGATTGAATAGACTCTCCATTTAATACATAGATATCTTTTACCAATCCATCGAATGGTGCTTGAATGGTTGTCTCCATTTTCATAGCCTCTGTGATCATAAGATGATCACCTTTTGATACGGTTTGTCCTTTTTCCCTTTTGTTCTTTAATCCAATTTACGACTCCTTCAGGGCCTTTTTCATCTAGAATTTGTTTCGTTCCGTCTGGAATCGGTTCATAATCATGAACCTTCGGTAATCTTGTTTTTTCAAAAAGGGGCTTTTTCTTTTTAGCCACTCCTGGAAATCCATTCACTGTGACGTTTCCAATATAGCTAAGCATTTTTGTCCCGCGGTCCTTTGGTTGCGGGAAAACAAACAGCTCAGGTGTTTTATCGATAAACGATGTATCATATTCACCTTTGATAAATTTAGGGTGTTTTACCACTTTTTCAAGGAACGGAATATTGGTCCGGATTCCACGGATCCGGAATTCCCTTAAGTTTCGCACCATTTTCGCCGCAGTTTGATCAAAGGTTAAAGCCCAAGTAGTTACTTTTACCAAAAGGGAATCATAATAGGGGGTAATAACTGCCCCATTAAATCCGTTCCCTGCATCCATACGTACTCCGAACCCTCCTCCAGAACGATAGGCCATAATTCTTCGAGCCGCCTTAATGATGACTGGATATCCATATTTTTGCCCGAATGCTTTTGCTTCCTCCAGGCTTTTAATCGGTCCATCACTTCCAGGAATAACGGGAATATCAGCTAGGATCGCTTGGTGACGTGCTTTCACTTTATCGCCGAACATCTCCAAATGCTTTAATTTCGGTCCAATGAAAATGATTCCTTCATCTTCACAACGCTTTGCGAATTCTACATTTTCTGATAAAAACCCATAGCCCGGGTGGATAGCGTCAACTTCATGGGCCTTTGCAATTTTGATAATTCCTTCAATATCCAGATAAGCTTCAATTGGCTTTTTACCTTCCCCTACTAAATAGGATTCATCTGCTTTATACCGGTGGAAAGAGCCGATATCCTCTTTTGAGTAAATGGCAACGGTCCGAATGTCTAACTCGGTACACGCGCGAAAAATGCGAATAGCAATTTCCCCTCGGTTTGCTACTAAAACTTTGTTAATTTTTTTAGTTACACTTGCCATGGTTCAGTTCCTCCTCTCAAAATAATAGATTATTAGGGCTGTCATTTTGGTTTACAACAAGATTTCAAATGCATTTCGAAAGGTGTGTTAGTTATTATTAACCAACATTTTAGGTATATTGATTAAAGTATAAATAGCTAATAATTATATGTTAGTCATTATAATAAAACACTGAAGTTACTATGTAATTGTTTATTTCTTTAGTGTTTCAATAAGAATTTTACTCTTTTACATAGAACTGTGATTATCCAACGCTAACCGGTGGAATCTTAGCGTTTAGGGGAAGGCCAAACCCACGGTTACTTGTTCCTGCCCAGGTAATTTTCAAAGTATGAGGAATCGAATAAAACTAAACTCATTCAACTTCTTCTGTTTTTTCATTAAAAGCATGATCAGCCAAACTTATTGAATCTGTCGGGCAACCCTCATATGCATTAATCACGTCATCAAGTAGATCTTCGGGAATTTCTTTAATTCCCTGGTTCTGATCAAGGATGACATAAGCAATTCCTTCGTCTGTATAATCATAGACATCGGGAGCTGTAGCCCCACAAGCTCCACAAGCAATACAAGTTTCTTGGTCTACAATTGTATATTTTTCCAAATTCACACCTCCCTCTATACTTTTTACATAAAATAGTTTATTTTAATATACCACGTGTTAGTTAATAGTCACTAACATTTTTTTGAGATTTTTGAATTTTTTTTCATCACTCACAATTATCACTTCCCAACTTAAGTTTATCTTTCGGTCAGATTCCTTGACATATATTTCATAGAAATTATATATTGTTAGTTATTAATAACTAACATTAGAGGCGAGAAAATTGGAAATGAATATAGACATTGAGCAAATGGATAATCATAAAAAGTCTTATTTGTTGCGATAGATTTAATGTAAAAAAAGGGTACAGTGAAAAATTTTTTCCTCCCTTTCAATAATAAACATCGCTGGTAAAAGAACTTTTACGGAGTAATTCTCCATACGTGTACTCTCCATTGAAAAGAAGTTTACCTACCGCCCTCTAATCACCATAATATACTGACTATTCTAAATGATTTCTCTATCTGGAGTTGAAAAAATGTGATCAAACAACAAGTTAAAGATAAATTAGACAGGCCGCTTCGTGATATTCGAATCTCTGTAATTGACCGTTGTAATTTCCGCTGCCAATACTGTATGCCAGCGGAATTGTTCGGTCCAGATTATGTTTTTTTACCTAAATCAGAATTACTAACCTATGAAGAAATTACACGCCTTGCCAGCATTTTCATTAAATTAGGTGTTGAAAAAATTAGATTAACTGGAGGAGAGCCTCTTCTTCGAAAAGATTTACCTATTCTTGTTGAATTGCTTTCAAAAATTAATGGTCTAAATGACATTGCTTTAACGACCAATGGCGTATTGCTCCCTAAATATGCATCACAGTTGAAGGAATCCGGCCTTAAAAGGATAAATATCAGTTTAGATAGTCTAAATGATGAACTATTTGGTGAAATAAATGGCAGGAATGTTGGAGTTGGCCCGGTTCTCCGAGGGATTGAGGCCGCAAAAAATGCAGGTCTTGGTATAAAAATCAATATGGTTGTAAAAAAGGGACTTAATGACTCTGAAATTATTCCTATGGCAGCCTACTGTATAGAACATGGCCTAGAGCTAAGGTTCATTGAATATATGGATGTCGGCAGTACAAATGGGTGGAAGATGGAGGACGTTGTTACGAAGAAACACATATATGAAATGTTAAAAGAACATTTTGAATTTGAACCGGTGGGGGCTGCTTATTACGGAGAAGTGGCCAAGCGTTACCGTTATAAAGGGACAGATATCGACGTCGGCTTTATTACCTCAGTATCCGAATCGTTTTGCTCAACCTGTACGCGTGCAAGATTGTCAGCGAATGGGCAAATTTTCACTTGTTTATTTAATGGAAACGGCCATGATATTAGGGATTTTATTAGAGGCGGAGCTACTGATCAAGAGATAGAAGAAAGAATCAAAGGCATTTGGAATCATCGTTTCGACCGTTATTCTGATGAACGCACCGAGGAAACGAGAAAATCCAGGAAAAATATTGAAATGTCCTATATAGGCGGATGATCATCTAATTACTAATTGGAGGGTGACAAAGAGTTTGACTTTTTGACTCCCTCTTCTTTCTTATAATGCATTTTTTACGGTAATGTACGTGCCCAGTTCTTCTTCTATCATGGCAATATGATTTTTTATATCCAGTAAAGTTTTTTGCACTTGATTTCCATCCAAATTCAACTATCTTACTAGCAAATTAGGTTTTGGTGCAAAAATTCAGTAATAGCAATTAATCTCTAGATCTTGGGCATACTGATACTATTAATCTTAAAAAAGGTGCGTGATAGTATGGAAAATCAAAAATTATTCAAGTGGAAACATTATCAGCCTGACATGATTTTGTTAACAGTGAGATGGTACCTGCGGTACAACTTGAGCTTTCGTAATTTAGTGGAGATGATGAAAGACGCGGCTTATCGATGGCTCTCACAACGGTTATGCGTTGGGTTCATCAATATGGACCGGAATTAGATGAAAGGGTACGGCGTCATCTTAAGCCAACAAATGACTCCTGGTGAGTCGATGAAACGTATATCAAAGTAAAGGTCAATGGATATATCTGTATCGTGCAGTGGATTGTGCAATGGATTCCAAAGGAAACACGATTTGATTTTTAGCTCAGTAAAAAAAGAGACAAAAAAGCTGCAAAGCGCTTCTTCAAGAAAGCTTTGCGGTCTTTTCATGTTTCTAAGCCTCGTGTCATGACGGTTGATAAGAATCCGGCTTATCCTATAGCAATTGAAGCGTTGAAAAAAGAAAAGCATACCTGATGGTATGCAACTAAGACAACAGAAGTACTTGAATAACATAGTGGAGCAAGATCATTGCTTTATAAAGAAGCGAATCCGTTCTATGCTAGGATTAAAAACGTCGAACAGCCAAACATATCATCTGTGGAGAGGAGGTGATGCATATGCTGAAAAAAGGACAACTTCAACAAGGGGTGAAGTCTGTCCAAGGCGAGATTGAATTCACACAAAAATTATTTGGAATAGCCTCATCATTCATAGATGAAAAGGATATTGAGATTCTATGTTTCTAACAGGTCCTATTTGCACCAGTACCGGATTTTTTCTCATTAGATTGTTATTGAACTTACATATAGATAGAAAGGAAGGGAATTTCAATGTCAGATCGTTATTCACGGCAGCAGCTGTTCAACCATATTGGTGTTAACGGGCAAGAGAAAATTAGCCAAAAGCATGTATTAATTGTAGGAGCAGGAGCATTGGGAAGCGCTAGTGCTGAAGCGCTTGTCCGAGCAGGAATTGGCAAGCTCACGCTTATCGATCGCGATTATGTCGAATGGAGTAACCTACAGCGTCAACAATTATATAACGAACACGATGCCAAAACAAAGATGCCTAAAGCAATCGCGGCTAAAAATCATTTAAGCCAAATTAATTCAGAAGTGGACATTAATACGCATGTTATGGACGCCAGATCAGATAATTTGGGACATATACTCCATAATGTGGACGTGATCATTGACGCTACAGACAATTTTGATATTCGCTTTATTTTAAATGATCTTTCTCATAAACAGGATGTGCCATGGATTTATGGTTCCTGTGTAGGAAGTTATGGTTCGACCTATGCTATTCTTCCAGGAAAAACACCGTGCTTACATTGTCTTTTAAAACATGTTCCAGTTGGAGGAGCGACGTGCGATACAGTGGGCATCATTAGCCCAGCAGTACAAATTGTGTCTGCTTATCAAGTGGCAGAGGCATTTAAGATTCTTGTAGAGGATTTTTCATCAATTAGACATAGTTTTTTGACATTTGATGTATGGAGCAATCAACATTATTCGATTAAGTTAGATAAAATAGAAACGGAAGATTGTCCATCTTGTGGCAAACTTAGAACGTATCCTTATTTAGCTTATGAAAATCAAACAAAAACTGAAATATTATGTGGAAGAAATACTGTTCAAATTAGACCTAGTCGAGTCATTCCATATTCTTTTGACCAATTAGAAAAGCAATTAAAAAATCATGGTACTGTCGAACAAAATCCGTATCTGTTGTCTTGTCAACTGCCAGAATATCGTATGGTTATTTTTCGAGATGGTCGTGTTTTTATTCATGGAACGAATGATATCCAGGTTGCCAAAAATCTATATTATCGTTTATTAGGATGATAGAAGGAGTAAAAATGATGGTAGAGAAACGAACCCCAATCCCTGTAGAAAATTGTGTTTGTAAAGTCATGGAATATACCCAAAATGGTGTAACGGAAACGGTCGGAATTGAGGATGCACATGGTCGTTATTTAGCAGAGGATTTAATAGCTGATCATGATGTTCCCTCCTTTGATCGATCGCCATATGATGGGTTTGCGATTAGAGCGGAGGATACAGAAACAGCTACAACTGATTATCCTCTATCGTTGAAAGTAGTCGGGGAAATTGGAGCAGGTTCCGTCTTTCATGAAGAGGTAAAGAAGTTCGAGGCTGTTCGTCTTATGACGGGTGCGCAAATTCCTGAAGGCTGCAATGCTGTTGTGATGCTTGAATTAACAAGAGAATTTACAGATCATGATCAGAGATTCATTGAAATTAAACGCTTTTACAAGAAAGGGGACAATATCTCCTTTCAAGGTGAAGATACACAAAAAGGTACCGTTTTAGTAAAAAAAGGTGCCTATATCAATCCGGGAGTGGTAGCCTTACTTGCAACGTATGGTTATAAAAAAGTACCTGTGGCTAAAAAGCCCGTTGTTGGAGTCTTAGCAACTGGAAGCGAGCTTCTTGAAGTAGAGGAGCCACTTGAACCAGGTAAAATCCGCAACAGCAATGCATATATGATTCTTGCACAAATTGAAAGAGCAGGAGGAGAAGTTAAGTACTTTGGTAAGCTAAGTGATGATTTGGAAAAATGTTTTACAGCAGTTAAACAGGCTTTATCTGAAGTAGACCTGTTACTTACAACAGGTGGAGTGTCAGTCGGAGATTACGATTATTTACCGGCCATTTATGATAGATTAGGTGCATCTGTGCTGTTTAATAAAGTGGCGATGAGACCGGGTAGTGTCACAACCGTTGCTCAATTAAAGGATAAACTTATATTTGGATTATCTGGAAACCCCTCTGCTTGCTATGTTGGATTTGAGTTATTTGTTCGTCCTGTTATTCGTACATACTTATTCAATGATCAACCACATTTAAAAAAAGAGAGTGCGTGGTTAGGAGAAGATTTTTCAAAACCAAATCCGTTTACTCGTTTTATTAGGGGGAGCATTTTCTTTGAGCAAGGCAAGTTGATGGCATTTTCTTCAGGATTTGATAACTCTAGCGCAGTTTCTTCCTTATCTGCAGCGAATGCCTTCATTATTTTACCAGGTGGCACAAGAGGCTATCAAAAGGGAATGGTTGTCGATGTTCTCTTATTAGAAGATGTTCAAGGAAGTGAATGGCCTTGGGGAAACATTGTCCCATCCCACAGGTCGTAGGTTTTCAAAATAGCAGCAAAACGACATTGATGGAAAACTAATAATGAAAGAAGTGGTGAGGAAGAGTGGATCAGGATTTATTTGAAATTGTACATACTCCTATATTGGTAGAAGAACTGATAAACAAGGTGGCCAGAAGAGAAGCAGGTGCACTTACAACTTTTATTGGAACGGTAAGAGAATTTACAAAAGGGAAAAAGACGTTGTCGCTTGAATATCAAGCCTATGAACCTATGGCGGTTAAAATGCTTAGTCAAATTGGCGAAGAAATTCAAGAGACATGGCCAGATGCGATAACAGCGATTACGCATCGTGTAGGGAAATTAGACATAACAGAGATTGCGGTTGTCATCGCTGTTTCCTCACCCCATCGTAAAACAGCCTATGAAGCAAATGAGTATGCAATCGAACGAATTAAACAACTCGTCCCTATTTGGAAAAAAGAATTCTGGGAAGACGGAACGAAGTGGATCGGGGATCAACTAGAGACAACTGAATATCCAGAAGGAAAGCCAGACAAGGGGGAATCGCTGTGATTACTGTTTTATTTTTTGCGGGAATACGAGAAGAAATCGGAGTAGACCGATTGCAAATTGATATACAGAATATAACTGTTCAGCAATTAAAACAATATCTTCAAACAGAATATCAGCTTTCAACTCTTCATCAAGTGATGTCAGCGGTAAATGAAAGCTTTGTAACCGATGATGAAGTGATAAAAGATCAGGATACCATTGCGTTCATTCCGCCAGTAAGTGGCGGATGATGCAAGTATGTGGGAATTCTTTAGACAAAAAAGGACCGGGCAAAAACGAACAGTATTTAAGGTTCTGGTGCAGTTAGAAAACAAGAATCTCAATATCCTTTTCATCTATGAATGATGAGGCTACTCCAAAAAAAATTATGTATGAATTCAATCTCGCCTTGTACAGACTTTACCCCTTGTTGAAGTTTCGTATCAAATAATTTAAGGATGGGTTCGTTTATATCAGAGTCAAGGATCCCATGGATTTAAGGGGGCATGTTGGCCACCCCCTCCCTTACTTCACCATCTCACTGTTAACAAAATCATGTCATGATGATAATGCTTCGATTCGATAAAGTTAGATTCTCCACACTAAACAACATCCATTTTTTAGATTGACAGTATCAATATGTCCAAGTTTTTAAGGTTAATTGCAAGACATTTAAGTTTTTTGCACCAGAATCCAACTAAGCGTATCCTATTCAAGAAGCCACTCCCACCTAAACCTAATCTATAAATCGCAAATGAATCACGCCTCAATAAAACCCAAGTGTTGACTTTCTACGTATATACACGCGGCTTCATCAGCTATGATAACAACATTAGGATGTTTCTGTAAAATCGAAGCTAGGAAATCCTCGGAGACTTCCCCATTCAACAACCTGGCAAATGCGGTTGCTTTTTTTTCTCCTGAAACAAGTAAAAGAATCTGTCTGCTTTCCATGATCGTATCGATTCCCATTGTAATCGCTTGGGTTGGCACCTCATCCAAGTTTGCAAAAAATCTTGCATTGGTGCTACGTGTTGATTCTGCTAATTCGATGACTTGCGTTCGGCTGACAAACGGCGTTCCTGGTTCATTAAACCCGATGTGCCCGTTTAATCCTAATCCTAATACCTATATCAATTTGACCTGCGCTCCGAATTTGGTTTTCATAGTTCCTTCATTCAATGCTCAAATCAGCAGCTTCTCCATTGGGCAAATGAGCTTTTTCTGGTAAAAGATCGATATGTCCAAACAACTTCTCCTTCATATAGTGGTGATAGCTATTTGGATTCATGGAATTTATTCCAACATATTCATCGAGATTAAAGGTTGTAGCATTTTTAAAAGATACTTTCCCTTGGTTATAGGCTTCAATTAGATGCTTATAAAGTCCCTCTGGAGTCGATCCAGTCGCTAATCCTAGCACGGGATTTACAAGTGATGTCATTCTTTTCGAAATTATGGAACAAGCTGCCTTACTCATTTCTTCATAATCTTTGACTTTTAAGATTTTCATATTAATCCCCATGTATTTGCAATAACACCGCGACAAATAGTATATTGAATCTTCATTTGCTCCGGCTGAGCACCCGCTCGCTTTTTCTCAACAAATGGGCCTTCAAGATGTACCCCCATCACTTCTGCATGTCCCGGTTTATTTTGATAGTTTGCGATATTGACTAGAGCTTTCTCGATGTTGGTAGGAGATTGCGTAATCGTCGTTGCTAAGAAACTTGTAGTTCCCTCCTGTGGCAAAAAAGACGCTATTGCCTGCAATGCTTCCTCTGTCGCATCCATGACATCCGCACCATTAACACCATGGATATGACCATCAATAAAGCTAGGAATACCATTTAAATTTGTTCCGTCTATTACCGCTATATGTTCGGGTATGTCTTCAGGTTCCTGTGAAAAAACTCCAGCAATAAGCCCCTCTTCTAGAAAGGAAAAGTGTAAGCTCCATTCCAAAACGCCGTGCCACCCTAGGTGCAAATGGTTGATAATAAAGCGAAAGAAAGTAAAGGCAATGTCGTCAAAGATCCTGATAATGTATTGGATATCCCCAGGTCATCACGAATGGAAGTGACAAGTGGGCCAACTGATGTTAATGGAGCCCCTCAGGTTTGCCCCAAGAAGAATGATTCCAATGATTAGCAGTCCAACTTTGGGTCTTATATCCAATTTAGTTTGTTCTAGTTGATTCGCCGCTTGATGAATGGCCATAATTTACTCCTTACTTACTCTAAAGATTTTTTGAATTGTGAAATATATTCATTCACTGCTTCGATTGCCCGGTTCACATCTTGTTCGATGATGGCATCCACAAATTTGGAATGAATGTTCAAATGAAAGTTCGCATCAGAACTCATCTCAACGATTTGATAGATGGATTGATGCAGGGAGTGTTCCATTTGTTCGTACAAATCAATCAATAAATCATTATGTGATAAACCCATAATCGATTTATGTAACTGTATGTCCGCTTCTTTGTAAGCTTTGATATCCTTTGCTTCGGCAGCTTTAATGCATGCTGTTAAATGAAACCGCAATCGTTCTATATCTTCTTGATCACGTCTTAATGCCGCTAACTGGGCGCCCTCTCTTTCAAGAGCATGCCGGACCTCTAACGTTTCTAATAAACTTGACTGCTGGATTCTTCTTTCAAATGCAGCGCCCAAGGCACTGGCTGACCTTACGAATGTTCCCTTTCCTTGTTTCGTTACTAAAAGTCCTGCATAAACAAGTGATCGTACAGCTTCTCTTAATGTATTTCTGCTGACATCGAACTGTTGAATCAAATCCATTTCAGGGGGAATCTGAGTTCCTATTTTCCATTCACCTGATTCGATTAACGATTCGATTTGGGAAACCACTTGCTCTACAAGTGATAATCGATTAGTTTTAGATATGGTCAATATGCACACCTCTAATTTGTAGGATGATTGGCTCATTGGTTATTTTAACATTTTTATGTTGAAAAAATAAATAAGAATGTTGAAGCACAGGGAGTATATGTAAAACAAAGTTTCTTAGAAAGAAAAAAAGAGTTCCAGTTGATTTCAGAACCTCTTTTCGTTGACTGTCTGCCAAGCTGCCTCGTCGCAAGCATCTAGCAGGGTTTCGGATAGCCAGTTATTCGTCAGGAGTGTCGCAAATTTCTTCAATCCATTGAGGGTTTCATCCAATTTAAAAAGTAAAAAACATATATAATAATCCCTTAAGAAATCTTTAAAGGGGTTCGCGTCCAGGAATGGGGAGACCCACAGGCGCCAAAGCGCCGAGGAGGCTCCCGGAGTGCCCGCGGAACGCGAGTACCTGCAGTGGAAATCAACTTTTAAATGGTACAACCCATAAAAAAAATGTAGACAAACTTGATTTTCATCGAGTTTGTTTACAGTCTGAAATAAGCATTGTTAAGATGCTTATTTTGCGTTTAACCACTCTTTCATTTTATCTTAAAGGTTATACAAATCACTTTTAACATTATATATTCTAACGAGTTTCGTAATTTTGAATATGACCTTCTTTTTCGGGGGATAAATAAAGAGAACTGATGTAGATATATCAGTTCTTCAGAAAAATTTTTTCTATATTCTTTATTTGTTATATGAGAAGAAATTTATAGTGGAATCAAAAAAAATCAGTCCCTACCGAACCTTATTATTATTCTCTTGGTTATTCTTTTCTGAAATTCGTCTTTGATTGGCTTTCGTCTCAGCATTCACATGGTTTGCATCATTTCGTTTATTTTTTTTAGATCCTCTTGCATCATTACTCATCCTTACTCACCTCCCTCGGCAACTTATTTACGTATGTTAGCTTACTCTTGCCTCCAAATTTTATACGCTTCACCTGGATGTAGCACATCGCTAATTAGCATAAAGACATCCCGTATAGACCGCTAACAACATTATTTCAATCAAACAAAAGAGCAAACCCCGTTTGGAGTCCTCTCATGTTATGATTTAAAAATTCCTCATCAAAACTTATATTCCTACGATGTTCAAATTTAAGCTCCCTATTCACTACGTGAAAACCGAAAGAGGTCCTTATAAATGAATTCAGAAGTAGTAGCGTTACAAATATCGCTTAATTGCAGGATTTCATCACACTTGAAACTCAGTGCAAATATCTTTTTTTAGTTGTGCAATATCCTTGCTGTGCCTAGTTTTTTGACCGCTTATCAAAAGTAATCCTCAAAGTTCAATAAAATGGCCTTCATGACTTGGCTTGAGTTTCCCTTTTCTTTAATCCTTTTCAGAAAGTCCATGAACAAAATGACCAGTAAATCTTCGACCGTCAACTCTTCATCCATTAAGTATGAGGAAATATCATGCAGGAATACCTCACCCCGATAAATCTCCGACTCCTTGATACGTAGGGTGATCTCCGCTCGCTTTTCTTCTGAAGTCACCTCGACATCCTCTTCCCTTTGCTCGAAAGAGAAAAGGTTGGTCGTCACCTGCTTCAATACCCTTTTTTCAATCATCGGCCGTTCCAGGAATTTTTTCTTGGAAGAAATCAAAAAGGGACAGAGCTGTTCATATTTGGCCCCTTTTTTCACTTGTTCCAGAAAGTCAAAATACAGGAGGGCAATCAAATGATACAGTGTCAGGTTTTGCGGAGCCTCTTCAAACAAATCCTTCAAGTCTTCGACGAATACCTCTCCCCTTAAAAATTCATAATAGGGTACTTCAATTTGCAGATATCGATATTTAGGCAAAAAGTAATCAAAAAAACCCTTTTTTTCCTTTGTCCCATAAAACAGCTTGTTCGATAAAAGGTTAAATTGACTATAGGATTTCTTCAATGGAACCCCCTCTTTCTAACCAGGCAACGGTATGATGGATCATGCAATAGGCAACCCTCCGATCGGACAGGTCCTTCAAGATGGCGACTTCATGCAACCCCCCCCCCTTTTCGCCGTATTCCGTTTCCAGCAAGTAGGTATGCATATATTCCTTCGTGTCAGTGTAGGGAATGTTATAATCCACATCCTTCCTCTTTATCAAGCCGAACCTTAGCAATAAGGTATTGCAGGTCGTTTGCGTCAAGGATTTCCCCTTTTTTTGCTTATATATCGGATTTAACGTTTTGCAAAGCGTCCGGAGCTTGACCTTCATGACATAATCGACAGGGAACTTACTGTCATGCTACTTGTCTTTCCTGACTTTTCTCACCGACTTTATTTGGTGCGAAGATCCTCCGGACGATGTTTTTTGAATAGCTTTTGGTTTTGAATCCTTTTGCTTCATTTCCTCGAAAAAAGGGTGCAATGATGACATCCCTTCCTCCTCTCCCCCTCTTATTCTGTAAAAATGGGAACATACCTTAGGGTCACTTTAGAACCGGGGAATGTATGAGCTTCCTTTACCATGGCGATACGATTTAGCAAGAATATTAAATTGCGAGGGATATATATGATGAAAAAGAAAAAAAGGATACGGAGATAAAGAGACAGTTTGTGAAACTAATGGAAAAGGCGGGTAAAAAGGCTGGCGGAAAAAATGTAAAGGTAAAGTAAGAAAAAAGCGAGGAGTAACATTCTGACTTTTATTACGTGTAGAATATTTGCTCAGCAAATTGTTCCTTCTACCTGAAGGCGCTACTGTAGGTTTTTGAGGTTGCATCAAGCAACCGTCAAGCAGGCTCGATGCCTGCTCTAAATCGAGAAAAAAATGTTTTTTCTCCATGCGTGAACGCACCAGCTGACGATCCAGCCGGTGTGCCTCCTTTTATTGGTTGTTTCCTTCAGTGCTTTCCAAAGGTACTCAGTCCCTAGAAAACAAAAGGGAGAATCATCCCCCTCTTGCTCGTCTTTTTTCTTATTATTATACCCCTTTTCTTTTAAGCTAACATACTTACCCGTATGGGAAACAATCAAATGGTCTAAAACTTCAATCCCAATAATTTTCCCTGCTTCCGCCAATCTCTTTGTGACTTCAATGTCTTCCATACTCGGGGTTGGGTCACCCGATGGGTGGAAAAGGACATGTTTCTCCTTGGTAAGTTCGGTTACACCTAACTCTCATCCATTTTTTTGATTGTATTTTAAGATAAAGTTTGATCAAATTGATATTAAAAACCTTGGTAAACGAAAAGAAAGAGCGTGTTTTTAAAAAAGATTGACCAATACACGCTCTTAATATATTCAATTGAATGATTCTTTTATAAAATTGTTTGATCATTTTCCATACTTCTTAATGAACTAACGCACCCGTTAGTTCTATAAGA
>NZ_JAGGQN010000072.1:0-22510 GCF_018613275.1 Bacillus sp. ISL-4 | reverse complement strand
TAATTTGAGCAATTTTCTTATTTTGGTTATAATTCATTTTAAAGCCTCCTGGTATTTGAGTTTTGTCCCTTTTCTTCGCCGAGCTTCAGGACTCTCTCATTCTACCAAGAGGTTATTTTTTTGTTCAAACTTCAATTTCACTGATTACAGGAATGCTGCCCCTTTAGTTTAAGTACATTTTTTCACAATCTTATAACGACATTAACACGAATATCCATTTTTTTGTTAAGGAGTCTTATTCCATTAAATGGACCAATTGCTAAATAAGAAAAAATCCTACATTATCAAAAAACAGCATATAAACGACCTACTCGCATACTCAGGGTTATACTCTTAAATTATTACTGATTTCCCCATTTACTAGATCACTTCTTAATTAAAAACAGTTAAGTCCCATTTTCCTTAATAAAATCACGTTCTGATCTTATTTGTTCTTCTAAAAGATAATCTTCTAGCTTCCCATATCTTGAAGCTTGAGTTAATGATAGGCCAAACCCTTCAACGAGTATTTGTGGTCCAAAATTGCTTGCTATCATACTAAAACAAGTAATTCTTAGAGACTTAGGAGTAAAACCACAAAAGCCTTTACCTTCCTTGCAATGAAGGCGTTATTGATTGGACGATCCTGATATACCTCTGATGAACTCGCACTTAAAATTAAAAAAGGCTTATTCTGTACGTTTCTAATGTTCGATCTTTGTTTAATGTATTCATTTATTAATATTAGTTCATCATTAGATAAATAAACAGGGGATCTCTCATTAAGGTAAATTGCCTTCAAATCAACCTTTATATCACTTATTTTTATGTTTCTAATATGTGATGAAGATAACCCATGATAAAAACATAGGGTTGTCAATAAACACTCTAAGGGTTGTTCATAGAGGCGACTTTTTATTACTTTAGCCACTCTTACTTGCTCATCAAAGGTTAAAGGCTCGATAGTTGGAGGAAGCTCTCTAGATTTTATATCCAAGATTGGTATATGGGTTATTTGCCTTTTTCTATTGGCTAACTTGAAGAGAACTAATAAAACTTTCCTCACAATCTCACGATGCTTAGGTGTTAAAGTTAAAAGAAATTTATGAATATCTTCTTGTTGAACAGTATCCCAAGATTCAATATGTATACAGTTGATTTGAAACCATCGGACTAATCTTACAAATATTTCTATGTCTGACTTTACTGTTAAAAGGGATAATGGATTTCTTGCATTAAACTTTACTTGCCTATTCCTAAGCTCCATTCTTTCGTTGAAATATATCTCCAATAGGCGCATAAATCCTTTTGGGACTTGCTTTAAAAGCTCTCTAATGCTGTTATGAATTCCCTCATCTGCGTTAAAAGTTAAATAGCCTTCCTTAATTAAAAAATTAAATAGACTTGATTTAACTCCCTTTGAATTAGGAATTTTTTCTAATGTAGATACCAGCCAGCCTTCATTAATATCAGAAGGTCTTAAAAGCTCATTTTCAGCTGCTTGTAAAACCTGTAACACCTTACTAGTGTGCCTACAAATTGTTGATACACCAATACCTAGTTCTTTGAAATATAGAACATAGTTTTTAAATATTGTTGCACTCCATGTTTTTGTGAAATTCTCTTTAAGAAAATCTTCAGTTTGTATTCTCTCTACACGAGCTTTACCAAAACAGTAATTACAGACGGTTGCTTTTTTATTAATTTCTGACGGACTTAGTTTTCCTCCACAGGATACGCAAGTAAAATTATTCATCATTCTCCTAAATTGGTGGAAGCTTATCTTCAGAAATGGATTCATTAACCGCCTTTGCCAACTTATTATTCATTGTAATTCTCGTGCATCTTCTGGATTGCGAATTTGAAAGGCCGCAAACGGTTCAACCATTTCCCTGATTTCCTGCTTGATTCGTACCACTTCAAAAATTGGGGATAATTCCATTTTCAAAACTCCTTTTCATTTTATTTTTTTATTTGTTGCCCTTTTGGTTTTTCTCTGGTGGGTTTTTCTTTCCTATTTTCATTTGCCTTGCGAAGCGAATTGGTTCCCCAAAGGGGGATTATTTTTCCCCTTTGACATGTAGAACGAAAAATACGCATAGGCAATCGGTCAAGGGATTAAGCACAAAAAGTTTTTGATGTTGCGATAGCGCCCCTAATCAAAAAGTTTTTTGCCCCTTGATCGATGGACTGGCCGTCTTAGCTTCCTGCCGGAAAGGTTCGGGTGCCCTACCGGCTGGAAGGTTAGCCGGCCTGCGCTGTTTTACGATTCGGAAGACAAAGGGAAAAAATAATAAAAAAAGCAGCCGCCCGGCTGCTATCCTTATGACCTTTTATTCTTTTAATCTCTTAACTTACGGCCTTCGGCTCGTTCTGTATGGCGGCGATAGCCGTAAATGGATCAGGAACCTACGGAATGTAGGCGAAGCAGGAGCCGTACAGTTCGTCGTTATCGAATCATTTAATGCCGAAGCGACACGTACAGAATGTCAAAAAGGTATTCTTTCCTTTTTGTACAGACTGTAGTGCTAGCCGCACGAAGTAGATTCACAATGCTCTAACGCTTGTTTAATCCTAGGCGAAGGGAAAAACCTACCTTTTCATAAAGAAAAAACACTTTGGAGAATGACTCACCCCAAAGTGTTTTATATTAAATTACTATACTATTATTTAACTGCCTCTTTTAATTCCTTACCTGGTTTAAAGGCAGGAACTTTGGAAGCTGCAATTTGTATTTCTTCTCCTGTTTGTGGGTTTCTACCCGTTCGAGCTGCTCGGTCTCGCACTTCAAATGTGCCAAATCCAACTAGTTGGATTTTTTCCTCTTTAGCAAGAGTATTTGAGATCGTTTCAAACAATGCATCGACTGCTTTTTTCGCGTCTCCCTTTGTTAGATCAGCTTGTGTTGCCACAGTATTTACTAAGTCTGTTTTGTTCATAGTCAAGCACCTTATCCTTTATTCTTATTTAATATGTAGAGATGACAACATAACATCTTTTATATGTCTGTCACTTGATAAGTTAGACGAAAGGAAGCAAAATTCCTGTGAATAGCTCCTTGCGAAAGTCGATAATCAGTATGTATTATGTAAACTAAAACACCGGTATCACACAATTCTCATTATTGTGCTATGGCAATAAAAAGGTTAATTCATCACGATTAAATAAATGGACTTTGTTAACGTTCGCCAGTTTTTCTGCAGCCGGTATAATATGTTGATTTGTGCCACAGCGAAATCAACTTTATAGTAACCCTTCGCAGCGACAGCTTGTTCCACTGTTTTATCAAGATATGAACTGGGCAATTTCAAAAGAATCTCCAAAAGAGAAGTGAACCCCCTTTACATGCCTCTCCTTAAAAACGCTTATTCAAAGTCAGACCGTTTTTTGATGAGGTTTTCTACTATTTCCAAAGGGAATCTAACTATGATATCAGTTGAGAAGGTAAGATTGATCCCACACATATCGAAACTCGAATAAGCTCCCTAAAAGAAAAAAAGAATCTGAAACAAAAAACGATAACCAATAAATCTCATTTATAATAGATTAATACAGTCAGGTTATACTAGAATGGAGGTGCCCAATGATGTTCACTCCTCGAATGAGCATTATTTTACGTGAATTAATTTCAATGCAATCAATATCAACGGTTACAAGTGAGCATTTGGCAAATTTAAATCGAGTATCATCTAGAACAATTAGAAATGATATAAAGGAATTAGACAACCTACTTTCTGAACATGGTGCTACTGTTAGATCTGTACGAGGCACAGGATATGAACTAAAAATTAACGATGAACGATCTTTTCACAACTTCTTACAAGATATTTCTAGGGATCTACAACAAGGGGTTATTCCAACTTTGCCAGAAGATCGTGTTCAGTATTTAATTAAACGCCTTCTTCTCACAGATGTATATATGAAACTCGAAAACTTAGCAGACGAATTATACATTAGTACGTCAACCATTCAAAATGACTTACGAGATGTGAAGAAGATCTTAAATAAGTATGAAATCATCTTAGATAAACGTCCTAATTATGGATTGAAAGTAAAGGGAGATGAAATGAAACTGCGTTTTTGCATGTCTGAATATATCTTTAATAGAAGAGAGATTGAATTGGATTTGCTAAATGACCGTGTTTCGATACTTCCTCGAGAAGAGATATTGGCTATCCGATCTCAAATTCTCAAAATAATACAGGAATATAAGATTAATCTTTCTGATATCGGTCTAAATAACCTTATTATTCACATTGCTATTGCTTGTAAGCGTATCTATAGTCAGAATCATGTTTCCCTGTATCCAGAAGATTTGAAGGACATTATTGAGCAAATGGAATATGAAGTAGCGATTGAAATTGTTAAGGGAATTGAAGAAACTTTCCAAATGGTATTCCCGGAAGTAGAAACGGCTTATGTTGCCATCCACCTGCTAGGACTTAAAATGAATAGCGACATAAGCACAAGTGCAAAAGAAGTCCAAAATTTCATTGATCAAGAAATTTATGATCTTACAACAAGTATTTTAGAATCGATTGAAAATGAATTAAGACTAGGCATAAAAGATGATAAAGAACTTTTCATTGGAATGAGCTTGCACTTAAAACCAGCAATCAACCGATATCGGTATGGAATGAATTTGAGAAATCCCATGCTTCATGAAATTAAATCAAATTACCCCTTAGCCTTTGAAGCAGCTATTGTTGCAGGTAGAATACTCAAACAAAAATTAGGAACTGATATGCATGAAAATGAAATTGGATACATTGCCCTTCACATAGGTGGAGCTATTGAACGAAGAAAAATGATAAATCAGCCAAAACGCTGTATTATTGTATGCGCTTCCGGTGTTGGAAGTGCCAGATTACTATATTACAAGCTCCAATCAAAATTTGGTTTTGACTTAAATATAATAGGAACTACCGAATATTATAAATTAAGTCATATTTCTATGGATGGACTGGATTTTATTGTTAGTACCATTCCCATTCCAGATAACTTACCCATCCCGGTTATTGAAGTAAATACAATTCTGGGTACAACTGACTTTGAAAAAATTGAAAATATAATGTTGGAAAAAAAACACAAGACAATAAAGTATACAAGAGAAGAATTAGTCTTTCTTCAGCAAAATCTTGAAACAAAAGAAAAGGTCATTCATTTTTTGGGAGATAAATTACAAAAATTAGGTCTTGTTAATGAAGAGTTCATTGCATCCGTTTTTGAAAGGGAAGCTATATCGCCAACTTGTTTTGGTAACCTTGTAGCCGTGCCCCATCCAATCATGCCACAGACTGACACTACGTTTTGGACGGTATGTACTTTGCAAAAGCCAATAACTTGGGAAGATAAACGTGTTCAATTTGTTTGCCTATTAAGTGTGCAAAAAAATAGCAATGAGGATTTACAAAAAATGTATAACTTATTAGGTAAGGTAATAGATGATACACATATAGTTCAACGTTTATTGAAATGTAGAACCTATCAAGAATTTATCGGTGTATTTCTTAGACATAAATAATAAAAAGACAACCCTTTTTGGCAATCGAATGAAGCTGCCATAAAGGGTTTTGTTGTTTAATTTTTAGATAAGGTAAATTCAATAGTTTACTTCCCGTTGACAAAGAATAAACTATTGATTTCACCATAATATGAAACGCACATAACCTTTTTCCATAAGCTGCGGCAAAACATTGTATATAAATGTAAGGGGTTCTATTTTATGATAAAAACACAAAGCAGGTTAATAACAGAAGGTATAAATGTAAGCGCTTTAACTTAACTGAAATCACTTATATTGGGGGAATGCTTTATGAATATTTTACTATGTTGTGCAGCAGGCATGTCTACGAGTTTATTGGTAACAAAAATGGATAAAAGTGTCCAAGAACAAGGAACAAATCATAAAATATGGGCTGTGGCAGGAGATGCAGTACAAAATCATATAGATCAGGCAGATATTTTATTACTAGGTCCTCAAGTTAGGTATTTACTGCCTAAATTGAAAAAGTTAGGGCGAGAAAAAGGAATTCCGGTTGATGTGATTAATTCCGTTCATTATGGAACCTGTAATGGAGGAGAGGTCGTGAAATTTGCTGAACAATTAGTTTCTAAATAGGAGGAGCGTGAACGGGTTGAGCAAAATTAATAGTGTACTCGAAAGATATATCATGCCATTTGCTGGTAGGGTGGCGGAACAACGCCATCTTCAAGCTTTAAGGGATGGCATGGTCCTTACAATGCCACTAATTATAATTGGTTCAATTTTTTTAATTTTAGCTAATTTGCCTTTTCAGGCGTATACAGATTTTTTAGCAGACCATCCACAATTAAGGGCTAGTATTCTTTATCCTTATAGGGGAACGTTCGAGATCATGGCCTTGGTCGCTACATTTGGAATCGCTTATCGCTTAGCTGAATCTTATAAAGTAGACCCACTTGCCTCAGGAGCCGTTTCACTCGCTGCCTTTTTTGTAGGGACACCCTTTGTTTCTTATACAATAGGACAAAATCCAGATGGAACGAATATTATTGAAACCGCCTATCAAACTGGTATGTTTACAAGTAAAGGGTTATTCGTAGGAATGGTAATTGCCATTCTCGCTACCGAAATCTATCGGATTATCATTCAAAGGGATATTGTTATCAAACTACCTGAAACAGTTCCACCAGCAGTTGCACGCTCGTTTTCTGCTTTGATTCCTGGATTTGCGGCCATTATGGCTGTTTGGATTCTGCGATTATTAGTTGAAAATATTGGAGATTTCGGGAATTTACACAATGTTGTTACCCTACTTTTGCAACAGCCTCTGACACAAATCGGTACTAGTTTAGTTGGTACACTTATCACCTTCCTTATCATTACTTTAATGTGGAGTACAGGGTTACATGGAGCTACGATCGTTGGTTCAGTTATGACTCCTGTTTGGTTAACTTTAAGCAACGAAAATGCTGCATCGTTGGCTGCAGGGGAACCTGTGAAACATATAGTGACAAATGAATTCAATGATATTATTCTGATTGGTGGTTCTGGAACGACATTAGCACTGGTACTAACTATGGTATTACTTGCAAGGAGTCAGCAGCTGAAACAACTAGGACGCTTAAGTATTGGTCCAGGTGTTTTTAATATTAATGAACCTATCATATTCGGTATGCCGATTGTATTGAACCCAATTATGATCATTCCATTTATCCTTACTCCTGCTATATCAGTTATTATTACCTATCTATCAATGGATATGGGGCTAGTTGCTAAACCTATTGGTATTGTTACACCCTTTACAATGCCTCCAATCATTGGTGGATATCTAATCACTGGAAGCATCTCTGGTTCAATTCTTCAATTGGTCATTATTGCGGTATCTTTCTTCATTTACTTTCCATTCTTTAAAATATGGGATAACCAAAAATTAAAAGAAGAAAATGCTATAAATATCACTAGTAAAATGGAAGGTCAACAAAGCGTTATCTAAGGAGGATTGGACAATGGAGGAATTACAATCTCACATATTTAAACTTATTTTACATGGCGGGAATGGGAGAAGCTCGGCTATGGAAGCAATCACAGCAGCGAAAGAAGGGAATTTCTTAGAGGCGAAAGAAAAGCTGAAACAGGCTGGGGAAGAATTAAATCAGGCCCATCATATTCAAACTTCTTTAATTCAAGGAGAGACTAGAGGAGAAAACAATGAAATTTCTCTTTTAATGATTCATGCTCAAGACCATTTAATGAATGCGATAACAGTGAAAGACTTATCTACTGAATTTGTAGAGTTGTATGAAGCGATCAAAATTACTGGAGGGATAAAATTATGAAAAAAGGAATTAAAATTGTTACAATTGGCGGAGGATCTAGCTATACACCTGAACTTATAGAAGGGTTTATTAAAAGATTTGATGAGCTTCCAGTAAGAGAATTATGGTTAGTTGATGTGAATGAAGGAAAAGAGAAGTTAGAAATTGTGGGGAGTCTCGCCAAACGTATGGTTGAAAAAGCAGGATTACCTATAGAAATTCATCTAACATTAGATAGAAGAAAGGCGTTAGAGGGTGCAGACTTTGTAACCACTCAATTCCGTGTAGGATTGTTGGATGCACGTATGAAAGATGAAAGAATTCCATTGAAGTATGGAGTGATTGGCCAAGAAACAAATGGTCCAGGTGGATTGTTCAAAGGTTTACGTACGATACCAGTCATTTTGGATATTGTAAAAGACATCGAGGAGTTATGTCCTAATGCGTGGCTTGTAAACTTCACGAACCCCGCTGGCATGGTGACAGAAGCTATCTTACGTTATAGCAACCATAAAAAAGTAGTTGGTTTATGTAATGTACCAATTGGAATTAAAATGAGAATCGCAGATGGTCTAGGTGTTGACGCTAGTCGGGTTCAAGTGAACTTTGCTGGATTAAATCATATGGTATTTGGTCTCGATGTATTCTTGGATGGAGTAAGTATACTAGATAAAGTGATTGAAGACATGGCAAATCCTGATTCGTCTATGTCAATGAGCAATATTAAAGCCATTGCTTGGGATCCTGATTTCCTTCGTGGTTTAGGGGCCATTCCTTGCCCTTATCATCGTTATTACTACAAAACTAGTGATATGCTAGAGGAAGAATTACGGGCTGCTGAAACCGAGGGAACTCGTGCAGAAGTGGTGCGGTCGCTTGAAAAGGATTTATTTAAATTGTACAAAGATCCAAATTTAACGATTAAACCACCTCAACTTGAAAAACGTGGGGGAGCTTATTACAGTGATGCTGCTTGTAGCTTAATTTCTTCTATCTACAATGACAAACGTGATATTCAAACCGTTAATACATTGAATAACGGCGCCATTGCGAGTATTGCAGATGATTCCGCAGTTGAGGTAAACTGTGTTATTACAAAAGACGGTCCAAAACCGATTTCAGTAGGAGATCTTCCAATTACAGTAAGAGGTCTTGTGCAGCAAATTAAATCATTTGAACGCGTAGCTGCAGAAGCTGCTGTGACAGGAGACTATAATACAGCACTCGTCGCCATGACAATTAATCCACTTGTCCCATCTGATACTATTGCCAAAAAAATATTGAATGAAATGTTGGAAGCCCATAAAGAATATTTACCTCAATTTTTCAACTCTGTTGAGGTATAATCCTCGGAGTGGTTAAGCATCAGGGTCCTCTATTTTATATAGATATTTTCTCATTGGCCACGAAAGCATAAAACACATATTTCTGGATGACTAAAGCCGATGATTCCTCCAGAGGAATCATCGGTCTTTTCAATAGTACCCACATTTGGGATATCCCTATTAGCCTTTTGATAGCCCCTTCACAAAATAAGGGTGACATCCGGCTCAGGTGCAAAAACTCCAAGATACTCTATATCTTACTCATACTATTACTCTAAACAAGGTGCGTGATCAGTATGGAAAACAATATTTATTCAAGTGGAAAATAAGAAATAATACTGAATCTTTCACCCGAGGAGGAATGAAATGTGGAACGCCTATGGACCAAGTCGTTTATTCTCATGACAGTAGGGATGTTTTTTCTATTTACCGCATTTTATATGCTGTTCCCAACGCTGCCGTTGTTTATCAAACAGATGGGCGGCAACGAAACGCAGGTCGGTCTGGCGATGGGCGCGTTTATGCTGACTGCCGTTATTTTCCGCCCGTTCGTCGGCGGTCTGCTGGACCGGTTCGGCAGGCGTCCGTTTATCCTCTGGGGGCTGCTTCTCTTTGCCGTGGCGATGTATATGTATAGCTGGATCGGCGGAATTGTCGTTTTGATGGCGCTCAGAATATTGCACGGGGTGAGCTGGGCCTTTTCCACAACCGCCATTCTCACGGCGGTTACGGATATGATCCCGTCCGCCCGACGTGGAGAAGGCATGGGTTGGTTTAGCATGTCCATGACCCTGGCCATGGCAATCGGCCCGCTGTTCGGTCTTTGGGTTACACAGAACCTGTCGTACGACGCTCTCTTTCTATTCGCCGTCGGCCTCTCTGCCGCAGCCCTGTTCTTGATGTTGGGTGCAAACATGCCTTTCCAGCCGCAATTAGGCGCAAGGAGAATTGAATTTTTCGAAAAATCAGTCTTGCCCGTCACGGCATCCATCTTTTTTCTATTTCTCGCTTATGGCGGCATTATCAGCTTTGTTTCGCTGTTCGCTGACTCGATCCAGGTCAATTCCGGCACGTTCTTTCTGGTCTATGCCGCAACGCTTGTCCTGATCCGTCCCATTGCGGGAAAACTTTCGGACCGGTACGGTGAGGCGTTTATCATTGTCCCGTCCCTTGTGACTACGATATTGGCTTTGATTGTCTTGAGCTTCTCGACCGGATTGTTCGGCGTGCTCGCTTCGGCGGTTCTGTACGGTATCGGTTTCGGTTCAGCGCAGCCGGCTCTTCAAGCAGCAACCATCCGTATTGTCCGCCCGGACCGTGCAGGGATAGCCAATGCTTCTTTTTCGACTGCTACTGACCTTGGTATCGGGCTGGGTTCGATCCTGTTAGGCTGGGTTTCTCAGAACACGAGCTACCAGATGTTGTTCACGATCAGCGCCGTGTCGGTCGTGTTTTCCTTGTTCATGTTCACTTTTTTTGTGAAACGTTTGTTGAAAAATAAAGAGTTGGGCCATCCGAATACCGGGTCTCTTCCCTCTAAAACTAGTTGACGCAACTTAAGCTTAATTGAAGAACCATCTGATGTAGCGATTACGAGATGATTATGCGACCTATGCACCGAGATTGGCAATCTAAAAAACGGGTTCTGGTGCAAAAATGATTTGTTAGAAACATAGTACCTGAATATCCTTTTCATCTATGAATTATGATGCTACTTCAAATAATTTGTGTGTGAATTCAATCTCTCTTTGGACAGACTTCATCCCTTGTTGAAGTTGTTCTTTTTTTAGCATATGCATCACCTCCACTCCACAGATGATCTGTTTGGCTGTTTGGCCGTTCGAAATGATTTTAATCCTAGCATAGAAGGACTCGCTTATTAATAAAACGATGATCTTGCTCCACTATGTTATTCAACCTACGTTGGGACTTGGAAAGCAAGGAACGCTGAAACAAGGACTTTTGTAATCCAAAACGGTTGCTATAAGGCATAAGCTGAAATACTTTAAGCCTTGTGAGGGTATGGGCATGACTAAATAGCTCTCCCTTTTATTGATATTGAATTCCGAATCACAGTTACTATCTGTTTTAGCCTTTGCTCCCATTGAGCAAAGGCTTCTTTTTGACAAGTTTCTTCTATTTTATTACGATTCTTCCTATAGTCAGTATTATGTAAACGCATAGTATGTGATTAAGTTAAGGGTTAAGATTTGAAAAAATTATTCCACCATGAAAATACTTACTTCCAAGAGGGAACCTGTCACGATTAACAATAAATTCAATTCCAAGTAGAGAAAGTTAGCTGACAGCTTGTTTACTTTTAAATGCCATTTCTAATTCAATTTCTTCTAGCGTTTTCCCTTTTGTCTCAGGAACATACTTCATGACAAAGAGGAAAGCAAATACTCCTATAATCGCGTACGCTAAGAACAGAATTCCTACCCCTACTGCTTCTACAAGAACTGGGAATGACATGGAGATAACAATGTTTGAAAGCCATAGAGCTGTACTTGCCACTCCCATTGCTACACCACGCACATTCATTGGGAAGATTTCACCAAGGATAACCCACACAACCATGCCCCAGCTTGCAGAATACGCAACAATAAACAAAGAAAGACAAGTAAGTAACAGCCATACCGGCACTTCAACCCATGTCATACCAACTCCAAGTGTTCCCAGTGCGATTGTCATACCGATGTTTCCAACTAACAACAGCTTCTTTCGTCCAATTTTATCAATAAGAAGCATCCCAAGAATAGTAAACAAAATGTTAAAAACTCCAATACCTATTGTTCCAGCAATGGCTGCTGTTGAACCAAATCCAGCCGTACGCAGAATTGTTGGTGTATAGTAAATTATTGTATTGGTACCTATAACCTGCTGGAATACGGCAATGCCGATCCCAATAAATAAAATGGGACGTAATCCCGGTGCAAGAAGCAGTCTTAAATTCCCCTTTTTCTCTGCTTTTACTTGCATAATACTTCTTATTTCTTCTTCTACTTGGTGTGAATTTCTCGTTAAAGATAATACTCTACGTGCTTCACTTTCCTTTGCATTCTGCCAAAGCCATCTTGGGCTTTCTGGCATAAAGAACATACCAGACATCAACAAAACAGAAGGAATAACTGCCAACCCTAGCATCCAATGCCAATTTCCTGAGGCAGCAAACATATAATTTACGAGATAAGCCATGAAGATACCAAGAGCATTCATAATAGTATTTAATGAAGATACTTTACCACGAATACTAGCCGGAGCCATTTCAGCTAAATATAGAGGGACAATACCTGAGGCTCCCCCAACTGCAATTCCAAGTTCGATACGGAACGCAATTAATGTATGTACATTAGGAGAAATAGCTGTTCCAATTGCACCAATGGTAAATAGCACACCTAACATAATAATCGTTTTCTTTCTTCCAAATTTATCGGCTACAGGTCCACTGAAAGCCGCCCCGATAAGGGCACCAATTAACACTCCACTTACAACTAACCCTTCAAGAAAAGGCGATAACCCCATGTCTTTTTTTATAAAAAGTAGCGCACCCGAAATAACTCCTGTATCATACCCAAACAAAAGTCCACCTAAAGCACCAAAACAATAAATTACCCACCTATATATTTTTTGTTTATTCATGATCCACCCATCCGCCCCTTAGTTAAATCTTTTTTAGCAAAGAAATACTATTTAGAGTTGTTTCACAAACTTGAAGTTGTTTTGCAAGAATGCTAGACTTTCTTCCGCGAACGTATAAATCATATTCATATTTGTTCCTTTATTCGCTTGAAAAGGATTTGGGCCGGGAGCTGTTGCTTCCACTACAACATATCCATCAAAATTTATCTTCTTTATTCCAGAAATAAATGGTTCAAAGTCAATATGTCCACGTCCCATTGCTCTCCGATTACTGTCAGCTACATGAAGGATATGCAAGTTGTCTCCTGTATCTAAAAAGGGAATTTCAAGATCGCGGTCTTCAATATTCATATGATAGGAATCTAGCAACATTTTTACTTTAGGGTGATCGACTTCCTTAACGAATTTCGCACCCTCAGCTCCTGTATTAACAATACAACTCTCATATCTGTTTAAAGGCTCAATTACAAGTGTAATATCCAATTCTTCTGCTTTTTTTGTCAATTTCTGAACAGAATCAATCGCCCATTTCCAATCTTCTCCTGGAGTACCCATTGGAGCCGTTTTACCAACCGCAGAAGGACAAACAACTAAATAGTCTCCTCCTACCGCCTTAACTGCCTCAATCTGGCGTTCAAAGTAAGCGACTGCTTTCCTTCTATTATCTGCGCTCGCATTTGCTAAATCTTGTTCTTCATTCGGCCATCCAGTATCACCCGTTAAACCACTTATTTCTAAGCCTAAGTTTTCCGCATGTTTTTTAATATCGTTCCAGTTATACTCATCAACGGCAGCTCTAATTTCTATTGCGTCATACCCGGTTTTTGCGACAAACTCCATTGTCTTTTCTAAAGGAACATCTCCAAAAGTCCAACTACAAATTGAAAATTTCATTCTTCTTCTCCTTTTTACCCATTTAATTTATTTTAGAAGTGATGCATTTCAGAAATCTAAACCTAAAAAGAAGAGTCAAATCCCTAATGATATCGCTTTCTTTTTAGGTTAGATAAAAAGTTATCTTGTAATTGAGATAGGTCAATTAAATTAACTGTACACTTTCCTTAATTTTCACTGGTGCATTTGTCTTGACTGATTCAATACAAGCAAGTGCAATTGAAAGAGCTCGGCGAGCATCTTTACCTGTTACATATGGAGTACTCCCATTACGCACACATTCTACAAAAGAAGTGAGTTCTGCGACGTAAGCATCATGTAATAATTCAGTATCTTTTCGGTGTGTATCGCTACTTATTCCTTCTGCTGTGTAGCGAATCATATTTGTTTGTTGAACACCTCCAGCTGTCACCATTCCGGCTGAACCAAATACTTCACCGCGAACATCATATCCATAAACTGCTTGGAAATTTGCTTCAGCTGTTGCAATCGCTCCATTATCAAAACGGATATTAACAACTGCAGTGTCAAGGAGTCCTTTATCTTTAAAATCTGGGCGTACAAGTGTCTCAGCTACAGCATAAACTTCAATTGGTTCCGCACCTGGATTTAAATAGAGTAAGGCATCAAAATCATGGATTAGAGTTTCTAAGAAAATAGTCCATTCTGGAATTGGAGTTGGATCCCCTAATCCCGGATCACGCGTCAATGATCTTAATAACTGTGGAGTTCCGATTCTACCTTCAACAATATTGTTATGAGCAGCTCTAAAATCTGAAGCAAAACGACGATTAAAGCCGACTTGTAATGGAACATTTGCGTTTTGAGCAGCTAATATAGCTTTATCTGCTTCTTCTAGAGTGATTGCCATTGGTTTTTCACAGAAAACTGCTTTCCCTGCATTGGCAGCAGCCACCACAAGCTCTGCATGTGAACGGGCAGGAGCTGCAATAACTACTGCGTCAATATGTGGGTCTTGGAACATTTCTATTGGATTTGTATATGCCTTTGAGGCGCCAAGCTCTGTCGCAAGTCTCTCGGCAGCTCCTGAAACTGGATCAGCAATCGCAGTAAGCTTAGCTCCATAGATTTTACGTGCAACTGTTTTTCCATGAAAACTTCCCATACGTCCTGCACCAACAAGACCAATTCTAACTTCTTTCATCTTTCTTCCCCCTTAAGATTAAATAAAAATTACCTTATCCTTGCCATTTCCTTTTCATAACCCTCAGATTTTGTAGCGCTTTCATTTTTAGGTTTGAATAACCTTTCTATCATTTATAAGCTACACATAAGGAAAGACCTTTCCTTAATAATGAGTTTATCCTCAAGTTTTTTTATTGTCAATAATTTTTTTGAAAATTTAGAAAACACTTTTTAATTTACTACACATTCTAAATCATAGATTAAATAACCTTTTTAAGTGTTTAAACAATTGCAAAATAGTTCTTTCTTCTTTTAAAAGCCTTATCGAATCGAATCGCTAACGCTCTTGATTAAGGAAAGCCCTTTCCTTAATTAAGACCTCTTTGAAGTTAATAATCATTTATCAGGATAGGCTAATCAAGTTAATAGGACAGTTCTAAAAGAACTACCAGGAAATAAATATAAGTTTTTAGCTGGGTAAGATAGATTTTTTCTATACAGAATCTATAGCAATATTTTACCTATATCACGCGTAGGTTTTAGAGGATTTTAAAGATATGTAGCAAATAGATTAATGAGTTTCCAACTGGAGGAATGAGGTATGAAATCATTTTAAACAGGCTAAAGTTCTCTATAGAAGTTGGGGAAGATACATGTATATTTTTATAATGTAAGATGATTGGTTTTCATTACAGAAAAAAAAGATAGCAAAAAAGGCTGCATAGATTTCTTTAAATCTTTGCAACCCTTTTTTGTTTTTAAAATTTAAGTTATTACGGGCAATAAATATCCAACTTAAAATTTTAATAATGGGGTTAGCTACCGTAATGATTAGCTATTTTGTTTCTTTACATGTACCCATTTTATTATGTGAAGTAGATTCACGAACTACTAGTTTTGGGGATAAAACTATGCGTTGCTTAGTTTCCTTTGGCTTTTCAATTTCTTCGATTAATAGTTCAACAACCTTCTTACTCATTTCATGGATAGGCTGAGCTATGGTAGTTAAAGGAGGATCACAAATTGTCGCAAGAACAGTGTCATCAAATCCAATAATTGAAAGATCTTGAGGAACTTTCACTTTAAGTTCTCGTGCACCTCGTATTGCTCCAATTGCAAGAAATTCGGTTGAGGCAAAAATAGCTGTCGGGGGAACAGATAAATTTAGAAGTTCACGTGTAGACTGTTTTCCTTCATCAAGCGAAGTATTATTGAGAGACACTAAACTTTCATCATATTCCAATCCTGCTTTCTCAAGCGCTTGCTTATATCCCTCAAACCTTGCTCTTATGGTCGGAAAGTTAATATCTTCGGTAACTATTGCGATTCTTTGATGCCCCAAACTTATCAGATACTCTGTAGCCTCGTAACCTCCCAGAAAATCATCCACCAACACTGCATCTACAGAGAGTAAAGATACATCTCTCGAGAGTAAGGCAACTGGAATCTCAGCCTTAAGTAACTCTTTAATTGCTTTATCCTCTTTTAATCCTGTGGCAATTATAATACCGTCTATATATTTTTGCTTTAATATAGAAATATACTCAATTTCATTCTTTAAATCATTGTCAGTACTACAAATCATTAAACTGAAACCGAATTTTTTAACATGATTTTCAATATTCCTTGCTATCTCGGCCATGAAAGGATTCGCAATATTAGGTATTAGAAGCCCAATAGTTTGAATACGCTTTTTGACAGATGCCACCACACTAGGTTGGTAATTTAGCTCGCGCATGGTATCCCTAACCTTTTTTCTTGTTTTCTCTGCGATACTACCTGTATTATTTAGCACCTTAGAAACAGTTGAAATCGATACCCCAGCCTCATTTGCTACGTCATATATCGTTGGTTTCATTCCCTTTCCCTCTTTTCTCTCAACACCCATACATTTATTCTAACCTATTTTAATTATAGGTAAAATGGTTCCAACGCAAAGATTACATTTATTAAAAAGGCAGGTTACTCCTATACCTACTTCTTTTTCTATCTGCCTTCCTCTATAGGAACACTATTATTAGGACAAGAATGACTATCATTTCAACAATTATGACGTGTCCAAAAAGTTTCACTTCATATAACAACAGCTTTGGTAGTGTTTTGCTAAGGAACGCTCTATAATCGCTATTGACTTTACTTGTATATAAACTACCTGACATAGCAATGGACTGCCTTCAGTTAAAATAAGTTTTAATGATTAAACTCAATATAGAAAAAGATCATATTAAATCTTTAAATTTATCTTCTGAATTCTGATATAATCAATTTTGGATTTGAGTCAATATTTTGGACACTAAAAAGTTAAATCTTAAGCTGTATTCCTTATTCGATCTTCAATGGCTTGTGGGGATATAAGTAATGCAATTAAAGAATTGAATAAAGAACTTGAAATTCCTGGTTCCTTAATTGGGAAGAATATTTCTATTTCACCCTATAGACAGGAACAAATGTTGAAGTATTTAATTAAAAAAATAAATAAAGAAGGTCCTGCAAAATTTATTCCTATGCATCCTTTGAGGGAATGGGAAGACGTTTATAACAATTATCTCTGGACATTTAAAAGGATTCATACAAATCTTCAAAAAATCCCTGGGAAAGATCGATCTCATTTATATTTTGCGCCCCTTGCCATTAGATGGATGAGAGGTCAATCATTCTCTGAATTAATTCATGATGCTTATAAATTTAAGAGTAAAAATATGAAAGGCAAACCTAATATATCTACAGTTATTAGAGATGTGATGTCTAATATAGAAAAACAGTTAAGATTTCGATATGTAAAATATTTTAGCTGTTATTTAGATATTTTAAGATATACTTTGGATCAAACAAATAATTTATCATGAAAAGAGAACATTCCTAATATTTCACTTTATCTAGAGTTAGGGGCAAGTTCTAATACTATGATTAGTTTTATGTAACTTGGTTTATCTAGAGCTACAGCAAGTATTTTTAACCCCAGTAGTAAAAAATAATAATTTAAATACAGAAGATTTGAAAAAGTGGTTTTTGAAGACTAATCTTGATGACGTTTCTATTCCAAATATATGTAAAGAAGAAATAATAAATTTGTTAACATACAACAGATTAGCATAAATAACTAAATTTCTATTAGATAATAGAGATGAACAAGCATTAAAGTATATCTGAAAAATTGTGCTAATATTGCATATAGCTAATATACTTACGGAAAGATAATTTCTTTGGTGAAGTATTTAAAAAAGGCCGTTAGTTTAATACATAGCAGATAAATTTCAGTTACTAGAACATGTTAAGTAACAAAAAAGGCAAAACCTTTGTAGTTTGCCTTTTTTCAAGATTATTCCGCTTAGCAAAGGTTCTTTTTGACTAGTTTCTTCTATTAGATAGAACTACTTTGAAAGTCTCTTTCGTATTCTTTAACCAACTTATAAAAGGTCGTCTTTTTAACGCCTAATCCCCTCATGGCCCTCACAGCTGTCATCTCTCCTGCTTTCCATAAATCATAGACTTCTTTAAACTCTTCCGTTACTTGAGCTTTCGGTCGCCCAAAAGGCACACCGTTTTGCAAAGCCACATCAATTCCTTCACGTTGCCGTTTTCGAATACGGTCCCGTTCCTCTTCCGCCATCCAGGAAAGGATTTGTAAAACAAGATCTGCGATGAAGGTCCCTAAGCTATCCTTAAATTGAGTCGTGTCCAACAAAGGCATATCCATCACAACGATATCTGCTTGATTGTTTTTCGTGATGTCATTCCATTCCTGAAGAATCTCTTCTTTGTTCCGTCCAAAACGATCCAATGAATGAATGTAAAGGACGTCCCCTTTTCGGATCATTCTTTTCAAAAGTTGATATTGTTCTCGTTCAAAATTTTTCCCACTTTGTTTATCTAGGAAGATATCTCGTTCGTCAAGTCCATTTTCTTTCATGGCCTGCATTTGTCGTCCTTCATTTTGATCTTTGCTACTAACTCTTATGTATCCGAATTTACGAACATCCATTTTTTCACTCCTTTTTCTACTTACTTACCTATTATTCTAACAAAAACGTTCGTAAAAGTGTATGTAAAATAACGAACGTTCATAAAGTGTTTTTCAACTTTAACGAACGTTAAAATAAGAGGATTTAATCAAAAAAATACCCGTTCGTAAAAGTGTACTTTTATGAACGGTAGCAACAATGCTATACCTCCCATTTCGGAAATTTTATACACTAAGAGAATTCCAACCTAAAAAGTCCATCTCCTCTACGTTAAGGACTCGACTTATTTTCCTTCTTTTTAATGAACTAACGCACCTGTTAGCCATCCATGCAGCACCTTTTTAGAGTAATAGTATTAGTATGTTCATGATTAAGAGATTAATTTTAATTATATTGGATTTTTGTATCAGAACCTTATAAACGGGTTTCTAGTATATAGACATAGAAAAACCCCGAATAAGGGACCTTTTTCGAAGTCTCCATTATTTGGGGTATAGTTCATGAAAGGGTGATTTTTTATTTAGATACAGGTATGACTGCACCTTTATATTTTTCAGTAATGAAGTCTTGTATTTCTTTAGAGTGCAGTACTTCAACTAACGCTTTTACTGTCTCTTTATTTTCATCACCCTTACGTACAGTGATAATGTTTCCATATGGATTATCTTCACCCGATTCAACAGCGATTGGGTCTTTAAGCGGATCTAGCCCTGCATCTAACGCATAGTTAGCATTAATAACAACCGCATCACCTTCGTTGTTATTATAAATTTGAGGTAATAGGCCACCTTCTATATCTGCATTAAAAGTTAAGTTTTTAGGATTTTCTACAATATCATTAATAGTAGCTTCTGTTTTATTGAGGCCTTCTTTTAGCTTAATAACGCCTTCTTTTTCAAAAATAGATAGAATACGACCTTGTTCAGCTACAGCATTACGCATAATAACTGTACCGTTTTTTGGAAGATCTTTTAAGCTATCATACTTTTTAGAGTAAATACCGATTGGCTCAATATGAATAGCACCCGCATTTACAAAGTCATAGTCTGGATTTTCTTTTAACACTGATTTAAGATATGGAACGTGTTGGAAATAATTTGCATCAATCTCTTCATCAGCTAACGCTGTGTTTGGTATAATATAATCTTGGAATGTTTTAATTTCTAAATCAATTCCCTTTTCCTTTAATAATGGCTTTGCCTCTTCTAAAATTTCAGCATGCGGAATGTTTGATGCACCCACAAGGATTTTCTTTTCTTTGTCTGAAGAATCTGATCCGCCGTTAGATGTACCGCAAGCTGCTAAACCTAATAATAAAGCTGAGGAAACTGCTAAAGTTGATATCCATTTTTTCATAATTCATTTCTCCCTTATTGTCTATCTATTTTTGATGTAAAAAATATATCACCTATAATTGTATGATAAAAACAATGAATAAAATTAATACAGTTGCTACCAATGTAACATCATTATTATTGCGCTGAAAACTTTCAAGATATAACAAATTACCTAAACCATCTGCACCAATTACCCCAGCAATAGCTGTATAACCAACTAGAGCAATTGTTGTAACTGTAAGACCTGAAATTAATGGTGGCAGCAGAGCTCTTATTATGTTAGTTTGTCCGAAGTTATTATACAGGGGAAAGGAAAGTTTTTTTTTCGCAAAAAAACCTTTCTACACATGAGTAGAAAGGTTGGCTAAACAATCCTTTCTCTCATCTTCCAAAGCACATTGCTTTGCAGGAATTGGCACCATTTCAGTTAATTAACTGACGGTTGCCGGGCTTCACAGGGCACAGTCCCTCCACCTCTCTTGATAAGAGTCAAACATTATATTCAATTAAAAGTAAGATTTTTAAATTCAGGTGAATATAGTACGAGAGTGATCTTATCATGACCAAATGGTAGTGTCAATAAAAAATTGTTTAATTAATTTGAATTAATGGATGATTGCATTAAATGCTTTACTCAATACCCTTTGCGATTGCTTGTCCCTGCTCCTCAATTAAATCATCGATATGCTCGAATCCAACGTTTAAGCGTATAAGAAAGATCAACTCTAGGGGTTGATCAAAAGGTCCTCCTGAACCCCCATATTAGCGTAAATAAAAAGAATCCATTTTGAAAAAAGATGTTCAAAATGGATTCTTTTCTAGTGATTTAGTATACAGTTTTTATAAAATTGATTATTTTTAGTGATCCTTAATCAACTAACGCACCTGTTACTTTAAGTGAACCATTTCACGATCCTAGGTTATTATGTAAACATCCATAAAAAAAGAACTGGCTAATATCAGTTCCATTTTAGAAATTCTTGCACTATTATAGTTTTACCCAGCAATCTTGAGCTAAAAATACAATTGTCTTATTTCCTTCAGTTTAAAACCCTTCACGGACATTAACGTAGAACCTCGTGCAGCCTCTCAGCAAACTTCTTATGAAGCTCTGAATTGTAGCCTCCATGATGCCCAGGAAACTCCACAAAATTTGCTCCTAGTTGTTCCGTTAAAGCTACCGAGCATCCATAAGTAAAAAATTCTCGTGAAGCAATTCCACCGGCTGGAAGTACCTGCATCGATGAAGATTTTAATGCAATCTTCAAAGTATCGATATCTAGTGAATAGTTTATAATCCCCGGAATTTCATGTTCAACAAAGTAAGTTGAATTACTTAAAAGACGCTCTGTTATCGCATCCTTCGATTGCTCGGAATTACTTGTGTCCCTTTCCGAATTTGACAAAAACTTTAAGACCTCACTTTGATGATTTTTCTTAAGGGATTCCAAGAATTGCTTTGCCTGTACGAGCTCATTGCCGAATAATAATTGCAATAAGACTGGTTCGTGTGGTATCAATATTCGTATTTGCTCCGGGTGGCGTATGGATAAATCGAGTCCGATGACAGCACCAGAGCTGCTTCCAAATACGTACGCCGGTTCATCAGTCAATTTAGCTAGCAGGCGGTGAGCGTCGTCGCTATGTGTCTTCACGCGGTAATTCTCAGTTTGATTGTAGAGACTGCTGCGGGAATGTCCACGGCGGTCGTAGGTAACAACTGTATACCGGTTAGCAAGATTGTCTGCGACATATTGGAATTTATCTGCGTCTCCACCTCCACCATGTATCATCAAAAGTAGAGGACCAGAGCCACGTACTTCATAATAGAGGGTCGCCCCAGACACTGCCAAAGTCCCGTTCCTAGTCCCAATCATTTATAACTCCCCTCTCCTATTTTTCTATTTTCCCCTTAGACATTACCTATATCTCGATGTCGTAATTCTATATATTCTTGGGTAACATTTAAAATTCCTTCTTCAACTAAACTGCCCCGTTAGTTGCATAAAGAAAAAGGCTAACACTATTAAAGTCTCGTCTCTTTCGCTTTAGCGTAAATAGTGGAACGTGGAACGCCTGTCATTTTAGCTATCTCATTTACACTTAATCCGTTAGATTCTCTCTCCTGAAACAGCTTCAAAGCCTTTTTAACGTCCTTCTCGTCCTTTCCTTTACGTCCCATATGGAGTTCCTTTAGCTTTTGCCCTTTCACATCCCTCAGTGGTCCTATCTTTGATTAAATCACGTTCAAACTCAGCAATCGCCCCCAGCATAGTAAACATTAGCTTTCCAGATGGTTTACTAAAATCAATCTGTTCTTTGATGAATACTAAGTCTATTCCCCTTTCTTCTATTTCCTTATCAATCTTTTGTAAATCAAATGTACTCCTATCTAGTCTGTCTATTTTGTAAACAACCAGCTTGT
>NZ_JAGGQN010000071.1:0-16504 GCF_018613275.1 Bacillus sp. ISL-4 | reverse complement strand
TTAGTTCCATAAGAAAAGGAGCTGTTTCCAGCCCCATAGAAGTAATGCACCCTTTATTTGGATCAAAGATTTAAACCTCAATTGTCAAGGTAATATATATTAGCTTCATTTTTTTTAGTTACATAAACGTTCATATTTCCTAAAGATTTATCATTTAAAAATAGTTGTAATTCCCAAATACCTGACTCGTTGAATTTAATTGAAGTGGATGATATAGATACAGGGAAATTAAAATTAATTTCTATATCTTTTTCTATATCTTCTTCATTACTTTTTTTAATACTAACTGGCTTTGGGGTATAATCTTTAGGTAATTCTTTTAAAGGTGTCTCTTTTTTTACTATCTCTCCTTTAGCTATTATACTCTTACCACTTTCATTTTGAACGGCTTTTACCTTTAACTCACCTAACGGAAGCTGTTCATCCATTGTCCAAAAAAGCCATTCCAACTTAATTTCTTTATCCATTATCAAAGGTTTATCGAAATAACCAAATTTCCGATTTTCACCCCTTATTTCATATACCATTATTACATCGTTTACTCTTTCATTTACTGTGAATGTTGGTGTTTGTATTGAGTTGTTGTCAGGTGAAATAATGTTAGAACTTGAATTCGATTTAATACCTTGTTCCTTTAGGCCATCTTGTACTTCTGCTTTTGCAACATTGTCATTATTTTGATTGGAAGAACAACCAAACAATAAAACTGAGGAAAAAACTATAATAACCAAATAGTGTATTTTCATTATATCTCCTTTCAGATTTAGGTTTAATATTATTGACGTTATATGTCCAATATAGTTTCAATTTTATGGTATAAATTTACACATTAGTCCTCATTTCAATATAGAACTAACCTGCCCCTTTAGTTCCATAAGGAAAAAGCTGCCTTAAAGACAGCTTCGATCTTCAGCTATAGCACCCGTTAATTCAACAAAAAAATTTAAAATGATAGTTAGTTTTTAAGTTTATTCAGGTCAAATCTTGCTATTTCTTGATTTTCAATTGTTACAACCAAAAAAGCATCCAATGCATATTCTTTAAGTTCATCTAATTTTTCTTTTGAAGGTACAAGTAGTGGGACTTGGGAATTTTCTTCACTTACACCTAAATCGTAGTTAAGAGTATACTCACCCTTTTCGTCAGGCTTAAGAACAGATGAAAAAGAATGACCGAACCCTACACCACTCCCGTTATAATCGTCAGGATTATAAATATTGAATCCTATTACGTCTTCTGATACCGATTTTAATTTTTCTTTGGGTTCAATCTTAAGTTCAATTCCTTTATCAAATTCTCCAATACCCACTGTTTTATTACCAGTATTTTCAATGGTGAATTCATAAACTAAAGCTGTCGGTATCAGTTCATCTCCCTTTCTTTCTCCTTCAGTTTTCTTAATTGAACCAAGTAAACTTTTACCTTTAACAATATCAACATTCGCATCTTCTAGTTCCAGAGAAGGTTTTCCCTTTATATCCATAACCAATATATCGAATAATTTACCATCAATATAAACTAAGAGCGCCCATTTACCTGCTTTTGGTAGCACGACATTCGAAGGCAAACTCGCATCTGCACCATTAATTTTACCACCACCGACACCAGTCCTAGACCAAACCCCATCACTTAAAACAGGACTTATATTTGAAGTATCTTGGTTGTAACCAACGATTGTTAATTCACCTTTATCAATCCCCCAAAAATGCCACAACCACTTTTCCACTTTATTTGGTTTTAATTCTGGTCCTATTATGCCCAGTTTATTTTTGTTTCCAACAATATCACTACTTGTACCTGTGCCAAATTCGGTAGCCATCCTATCCCAATCTATCTTTTCAAAATCTTTTACTGTTACAAAATTGGGAATATCTTCAGGCAGACTGAGTTTATTTGGATTTTGAGGTTCTTGAACTTTGGTTGATGTACAACCACTTACAACAAATAAACACAAAAAAAGTGCAACAAAAAGGCTTTTTATTTTCAAGAATTTTCAGCTCATTTCTATTTTCTTATGATTATACCATTAAATCCCAATCACTCGGAATAGTTATATTACGTTTGCTTTTTCACTAACCTGCCCCGATAGTGCCATAAGAAAAAGCTGCCTTAAAGACAGCTCCAATCTTCAGCTAACGCACCCGTAAAAGATGGTAGTTAGGATTCAATAGTTGCCATTGAAGTAATTCGTATATAATATCCATCTGGGTCAATTAATCTAAAATCCTCTAATCCCCACGATCTTTTTGTTAACTTAGTCTGTATAGAGTACCCTTTTTCAACTACTTTGTTATAAATATCGTTTATATCTTCAACTTCTAATACTATTTCAACCCCTAATCCTGTTTGTTGACTACTATTAGAAACTTTAAGAGGATGGCTTTCAGGTAAATTTTTCATTTCTCCCAACCCTAATGTAACACTTCCTTTTTTAACTGGAACGTAAGTATGTATAATCTCTTTTGGTGCATTAAATTCTAGTATATCTCTATAAAATTCCACTGATTTTTCTATACTTTCAACAAATAATTCAAGTCTTAAATTCACTTTTACATCTCTCCTTTTAAGAATTATTACATAAATAATTCTTGTTTCTTATTCAACTATCCTGCCCCGTTAGTGCCATAAGAAAAAGGCTGCCGCAGCAACCCCTGTTATTGAAGTAAAGCACCCGTTACTTGAAGAAGAGTGATACAAAAATAAAGCCAATTATGATTATAAGAATAAGAATTCCTGTACTTTTCCATCCCATACTGCCTACAAAATCTGGAAGGCCTCCACCTTGAAGACTCCCACCAGGATTCCTTTTTAGTTCTTCTTGTCTTAGTCTTTCTCTTCTTCTTTCAGGTGTTTCTTTATCTTCACTCATTTGAACCCCCCCTGTAAATTAAACAATCATCCCTTCTGAATTTTACCATAAATAACCATTATACTTGTTGAACTATCCTGCCCCTTTAGTTCCATAATAAAAAGTGCCTTAAAGGCAGCTCCGGGCTTCTCATAGAGGGGTTAGTATGTACCTTTTGGTATTACCACCTTTCTCCGTGTCCTTCGGCTATAGGCTCTATTGTCTCAGCATCTATAATTAAAAATTTGTGTAACGTACTTTCTTTTGTCTCTTTAACAGAACAAAAAAGATATATTTGGCGTTTAGGATCTATATTTGGGTGTTTGTTATTATAAATATTAACTAGTGAATATATTTCCGCATTTTTATTTACTGTGGATTTTAAGTCTTTATAAAGAAGTTTTTCTCTAATGTTTAGGGTTGCTGTATTGTATTCACTATAATCTCCTATTTTTCCACTTTTATAAAATTCATTTGCACTGATCAGATTTTTCTTGCTATTATCGATATACTTTTCGGAACTTTGTGCATTTACATTAACAGTTATTAACATAAGCATAGTTAAGATTAAAATAGACAATTTAGTTTTCATTGGGCCTCTCTCCTTTAACAATATTAAAGGTATTATCCCCAATTTTTGATTTTCTTAATGAACTAAACTGCCCCTTTAGTTCCATAAAAAAAGCTGCCTTAAAGACAGCTCTGATCTTAAGCTAACGCACCCGTTAGTTTAAGTACAATATTTCACAAAGAAAAAAGAACTTTCATTTAATGAAGGCCCTTTTTTGTGGCTTAGAGTAAAGGTTCGAGTTTCTTTAATAACAAGCTTAGTTTTTTAAACATTTGATAGGATCAATTTTGATGGATTCCCAGTTTCCTTCAGAATCCTTTTTATATTGAGAAATTAATACATCTGTATCATTTGTTAATTGATAAAAGATAAACCGATAATCGGCTCCATCCGTACCAATATAATCAATGGTTTTGACGAAACCATCTTGTTTAGTAGGCAGCTGTTTTTTTATTAACTTGCACCAGTTTCCATACATAATACCAACGACTGCTTCCGCATCATGTTGCCAGAGATGATAGGGTGCACATAGGAAGTCCTCTCCGTACAATTTCATCTGGTCAATTTTATACAGGTTTTGAACTTTTTTTAATTGGACATATCCGTAATAATAAGCAAAATAGGTGACTCCTTTTGATGAACCTTCGATGCTTTCTAGCTCAATGAAATAAGGAACAATGCCTTTTTCATCAGGAAGTCTGTTCATCTTTATTAAATTTAGATGTCCAATTCCAGCAAACGATTGAAGATATTCATTATAGGAAACCCTTTTGTGATAGTCTTTAGTAAAAAAGTTATAAGCAATTGGATAGGGCAACTTTGCCATCCCCACAGTTCCGCACCCACCCAACTGGTTTTGAGTGAGGTTATCTGCCTCTCTTAAAATACTAAAGTAGTTTAAAACAGTTTCATCAGGAGTCCGAGTTAATGTTGCAGGGAGTTTAATTTCTTTGTAGTTTTTTTCATAATAGGGATCAAAAAATTGGTTGTTCTTGACAAGGGTATTTTTAATAGGGAGGCGGGAAGGACGAAAGTATTTTTCGGCATCTCTGGTACTTATTAACGAAGTTTGGTTTCGTTCAACTGGTTGGCCAAATATTTGCGGTTCGTATTGAGAACCCATAACGAGAGTCAATTTTTTTCTGGGATAATGATTGAACGTCCGATTTATCCATTTTGTAAAGTGTTTCAATTAGACTCCCCCTCCTACAAAAAAGTATTACTCTAATTTATGCAGAGGAATAAAGGTTTATAATCTTAAACTAACCTGCCCCGTTAGTTTAAGAACTTATTAATGATCCTTTGGATTTGTTATTTTGTTTTCAATAAAATATTCAGCCTTATCATTAATAATTTCTATGTAATTGTGCTTTTTAAAAGGTTTAGTATGTTTAAGAACTCTTCTAAGACTCCCTTTTACAACAGTTTTTTTATTAGGAACATCTACAATAACAGTCAAATATACCTTTTCGTTATGTTTTACTACTCCTGTTACTTGACCTTTTTCCAAGTCAACTATATAGTCTGGGACAATCTTCAATTGGGAAAATGATGTCCATCCTGCATTTTTAGGTTTTATTCCAAACAGCAAAAATAACATATCCCTATACAATTCATTAAGTTTATTCATATACATTCCCCCGCAATAACTTCATCAATCCAATATTCAAGATGCACCCGGAATTTCCCTGCTTGTTCAACTAACCTGCCCCGATAGTTGAATAAGAAAAAACTGCCTTAAAGACAGCTCTGATCTTCAGCTAACGCACCCGTTAGTTTAAGTACAATATTTCACAACCTTTCTTTTGGAAAAGAAAACGAGGGAACTTCACCCCAAAATCCATTCATATAAAAAATGCCCGCCTGTACCTATTAAAAAGTATTTAAGAAAAATCAAAAGTTTTTTTGGCTTATCATGATTCACAAGTAACATAACTAATCCAAATAAAACCCCAAATCCAAGTGATTGAAATAAAAGTGTCATTTTAACCGTCCTTAAACAAAAGTTAATTTTACAGAGAATCTTAGCATGAGTTTTAATCTTTTTCTTTAAGAAAAATTTCCCTCAAAACTTATGGAACTATCCTGCCCCTTTAGTTGAATAAAACTTCTGTATTTATTCCTTATTTTAATTTTAAAAATGGCTTATCGAGGTTCGATAAGCCACTTTTATACATATTGTATTATTTTGATAATGCGATTTTTATATGGGCTAAATGATGCTCTTCGTGCCAAGCTAATTTTGCAACTTTTGTTGCAACTGTTATTATACCGTTTATCTGGTGAGTAAAAGCTCGATCTAATTGCTCTTCAGTTAAACTATGTCCTAAAGATACGATGCGCTCATTTATACCTTCTAACATTTTAATTGAACTTTCTACAGGAAGCTTTGTATCCGGTTGAATAGCCCACTTTTCTTCATCAAAAGCTGGTACTGTTGGATTCTCATCTGTTAAAGCCAGCTTCAAACGTTGATACATGTTCAACTGAGAATCTGCAATGTGATGAACAAGTTGACGAACTGTCCAGCTACCTTCACGATAAGTTCTGCTTAATTCCTCATCACTTAATGAGTCGACAGTTTCTCTTAATCGAATCGTGTAAGTTTCGATTTCCTTTAGCCATTCTTGAATATTTTCTAATGTTACTTTTTCAGGAACTTGTAGTTTCCCAATTGGGTATCTTACATCCATTTTCAATCCCCCTTTTCCTTATTCTTTATTTCATTATATTTCGGTATTAACGTTTAATTTTATTTAATTATATCACTTCAACAAACTGCATCGTAATTCAAAAGCTTATTCAATTAAATGGCCCTATAATGAAAAATAGGCGCTTACCCTTGTTCCAGAATAGCGCCCTTTAACTAAAATCTGACCTCACTCATAATATCACTTAATTCTTAATCAACTAACGCACCCGTTAGTTCATTAAGCCAAAAAGGCCACCAAATGGCAGCCCCTGATCTTACTAACGCACATTTAGTTAAAGTAGAAAAAGCTGCCTTTAATTGCTGCTCTAAATTTTTATTGAGACAAATGTTTGTAATCTAATATTTCTATCTTAAAACCATGATTACATTTCAGTTGATTAAGCTTTTCACTGTCACAGGATGGAGATATTCTTAATTTAACTTGGTCGTCTACATAATCCAATGGTTCATTACGTTCGGAAGAGACTTGAATGTGTATATCGACATCGTAAGAATGATTTTCATTGTAACTTATGCCCACAATTCTTTGCCATTGCCAACTCAAATTACGTCCATACTCTTTTTCAATTTTCTTATCTAGAGTTGGAAACACAATATCTCCAAAAATATCCTCTGTTGTTCCATACCATCCTTCCACTTTTGAAACCGATTCTGCTTTAACTGCTTGCATGGGAGTAAAGGCGAATAAAAAAAATCCTAATAAGATTAAATATCGCTTAGCCATCAAGGTTCACCTCATATTTCTGTTTACTCCTTATTCTTTAGCTAAACTCAATAGTTATGCCTTAGTAAACTAACCTGCTCCTTAGTTCCATAAGAAAAAGCGATCCTTCTTAATTAAGAATCGCATACAGTTGAATTAATTATTTGGTTTCCTGTTATTAATAAACTCCTCGATTTCCTGTTCTTTTAACCTATAGACAAGGTCGAAATAATCAAATTCTGAAAGGGCACCTTTTTTTCTCCACTTTTGCATTTCTTTACGGTGTAAACTTACAAAATAGCCTTCCACATCCCTTCTTGGAATACCCTGTTTCTTCGCCATTTCAGCAATAGAAAGACCCTCTTCCCAGTATTGCTCATATTCCTTTTGACTAACTTTTAGCAAATTATAGATTGGTTCATAATCATAGTGGATTTGATAAACTACTTTCCCTTCTTGTTCATGATTTTCTTCTGCTTGAACACTTTGTGAAAAAGTTAGAAATACTGCACATAAAAGAAGTACTTTTTTCAAGGTTACCTTCAACACCGACATAAAACCTCCCCCTTTTATAAATAGTTCATGTTTATTGTGTGGGGATTCTATATATTTTATGTTTCTTATTTAAAAAAAGCTGAATAGCCCTTCTGCAACTAACCTGCCCCTTTAGTTCATTAAGAAAAAGGCTACCAAACGGAAGCCCCTGATCTCAACTAACGCACCCGTTAGTTCATTAAGATTATTTTGAACCATATAAAGCTCACCAATAAAAGTGATCTTTATTCTTCTTTACACTTTGCCCAATCAAATTCTTTTCCCCATTTGATTTTCTTCCCTTCCACCTCTTGTTCACTCATAACTTTCCATATGCCACCATAAGACATCTGATATATTTCTTTAAATACATTATTACCATCTGTTCGTTTATAAAGGAAATAACCTCTATTACCTTTTAAAAAAAGTTTCATATTTCCAAGACTATTACCTACAAAGAGGTGCTGTAAAGACTGAATGTCCTCGTTCTTCTCACCAATTTTCATATCATTGTGTAAATCATCAAATGTTACTTCTTTAAACCCCTCTAAATTCAAATCAAAACTGGAGGTAATATCACCTAAAATTTTTCCTTCGAATTTTGTCCATCTCTCTTCATACTCCTGGATACAGACCTTTTTCGGAGGTCTTTCATTAGCTTTAGATACTACATTCGAACATCCCTCAAAAACAATAACTAACACTAAAATAAATAAAAAAGAACGTTTTCCCATAGTTAACCTCCCACCATAGTATTTGGTGAGATGGACAGGTTAATGCAATATTTTTAACTGTATTCACACTCTTTATGGAACTATCCTGCCCCGATAGTGCCATAAGAAAAAGGCTGCCTCAGCAACCTCGCTTATTGAAGAGTAAAGCACCCGTTAGTTCATTAAGAATTATTTTCTTTTCAGAATAAACCTTGGTGGAGGACCATATGACTGTTCTGCTTCAAAGTAGGCGAGTTTTCCAGGGATACACGAGATTATTGAGGGAAATCCTTCACCGACTGCCACCTCTAAAGCTGAAGTTAAAGACAGATGCTTTCCGTCGATAGAATCATTCCAAGACATTGCGTAACAATCATTACCAGCACCTTGTTTTTTCAATAGATTTTCTATTTCTTCTGGGTCAGAATTAGGCTTTGGTATTTCAATCATAAATTCCTCCCTGAGTGTAGTTAAGTAATTATGATTTAATCTACCTATTGCATCCATTCGTTTTTTTGCCGAAAAAAGTTCGAACAAAACTCTTTGTTGGATTCTTTTATTAAAAAAAGATTTAACAATTATATCTTCAAGTTCTTTATCCATTTCAACCCCTCCCACAACTTAATTTTACCAAAATACCAAATATTTAAGGGAATTCTTGTTCAACTAACCTGCAACGATAGTTGTATGAAAAAGGCTGCCTTAAAGGCAGCTCGGATCTTCAACTAACGCACAGAAGAAATTTTCATATTCATCATTTATTAAAAATAAAAGATTCAATTCTTTCTTCGCCAGAGAACATATCTTTGATTTTAAATTGATTATTTTTCACTTCATCTTCCCCAATTATGATAACGTTACGAAAATTCTCCTTGTTTGCCTTATCTAAGGCTTTCCCAATCTTTTTGTTCCCAATTTCGCACTCAACCTTGTAGCCTTTATTTCTTAGATGTCTTGCCACTAATAATGATTCTTTTTGGGTATTTATTGGGATTACATAAAAGTCCACAGTAGGATTTTCTAAGATTTGTTCCTTCGATGTATTTAAAGCAGTATATATAACATCTAAACCAAATGATATTCCAACTGTAGAAAAGTTCTCATTTGTTCCGATAAGTCCACCGATAGCATTGTCATATCTTCCCCCACTACCAATGCTTGACTTAATTGTTTTATCAGATAAAAAAATCTCATAAATAGTACCCGTATAGATCTCCAATCCTCTTGCTAAAAATGGATTAAATATACATTGGCTATTGACACCAAGGAATTCCAAATATGTTTCCAGTTCTTTTAATTCTTCTAAACCTTGTTTAACCTGTTCGCTTTGTGCAGAAAAGGGTTCAAAGTAGCTATAACTAGTATTATTTTTATCGGTCAAAAACTGTTTAATTAATTTAACTGTTGAAGGCGGCAGCCCCTGTTCACTAAGCTCCGAAGTAACAGCTTCTAATCCAACTTTTTCAAGTTTATCAAGTATTAATACTACTTTATTAATTTTATCATCTGATGTTTCAAACACTTGAAGCATTCCAGTTAATAATTTTCGATTGTTATATTGAATTATTACCTTTAAATTGAGTTTGTGGAATGCATCCAATGCCATAATCATTAATTCTGCTTCAGCTATTTGAGATTTAACTCCCACAATATCAACGTCGCATTGAGTAAATTCACGGAACCTTCCAGTTTTTATTGGACCGTCCCTGAACACTTTACCTATTTCATACCTTTTAAAAGGCATCCTCATTGTTGGATTCATTGCAACTACCTTTGCAAATGGGATCGTTAGGTCGTATCTCAATGCCAAATCTCTTTCTCCTCTGTCTGTTAGGGTATACATTTCCTCTAAAATTTCAGCACCCCCTCCATACTTAGAAGCCATTAATTCTGTGTAGTTTAAAATTGGCGTTTCTAGAGGTTTACACCCATATTGGATAAAAACGTCTTCTAATGTTCTCCTAATATTACTTCGTACTACTTCTGCATGTGGTAAATAATCTTGTGTTCCCTTTACATTTTGATAATCCATCTTTTTCATCTTTTTACCTCCAATTGTTTGTTTAAAAATAAAAAACCGCGTTGATTAAAGTTCTTAAACTTAATCAATGCGGTTCAATGATAAATAGCCTTCCTATATACGATTTATAAAAATCGAATAGCAAGACTACTTGTTATGATGATGTAATTGTGACAGGGAAAAATTATTCAAAAATGATAGCATTTTGTACACCTCTTATTTCCAATTAATGTATCACAATAAAAAGTGTATTTCAATTATTTATTTAATTTCTTAAGTATTCTTGTTCAACTAACCTGCCCCTTAGTTCCTTAAGAAAAAAGGTTGCCGCCGCAACCTTCCTTATTGATATTAAGGACCTGTTAGTTCAAAACATATTCCATTCCATTTTGGACAAAGTAACTGTAACTAAAACAAGGAGGTAGTCATGGTTAAGAAAACGATACTTGCTATATGTACATTATTTCTTTTAAACATAGTCGCACCAACTCTAGAGGCAAAAGCTTTAACCTTTGGTGAATTGCCAACCAAACAAACATCGAAACAATGGTCGGTTCAAGTAGACCAAGCTGAAAAAGGTAAGGGGTTAGCAGAATCCAAAAAGGGAGAATATCATACTTACTCTTTAGAGGTTGATAACATTGGTAAGGATGTATTATCTGCGGAAATTTACATGTATAGAAATGAACCTAATTCTACGACGAAGTTTGCACTTTTTGGTTGTCCTCCTGATCATCCTTGTAGAAAACTAGATACTGATGAACAGGCGATTGCTTTAGCAAAACAAATGAATGATGGGTATCCTTATCGATTTAGCAATTTCCTTTTGGCTGAAAAAGCAACGGAATTGGAAGTTGAAATCGTTTGGACTAAAAAAGGTAGCGAAGGCAGACCTTTAAAAGAAACATTTACATTCACTGCTGAATAACAAAAAAACAAAAAGGCCGAAATAATCGGCCTTTTTGTTGAACTAACGCACCCGTTAGTGAAATAACTATAAACTCTCAGGTAAATGATGTTTATACATTTCCAATACATCATTATGTTCTTCTAACACAGCTATCGTTTTGGGGTGTGGCTTTACATAGATAACTGGATAGTCCTTTTCATCCAATTCCTTATGAGTGGGAAATGCTAATTTTTCTTCATTAATTGAAAATTGGGCATCAATACCCTTTTTATTTCCACGAGCATCTAATCTTACCCATTTATTAAGTGATCTAAAAAAAACAGCATTTAAAGCGTGAATACAATACCCCTTTTCTGGTGTATCAAACAACATCAATCTTTGATAGCAGAAACCTGTTGGTATTCCTTGCGATCGTAATAAGGATGCTAATAGATTGGATTTTGCATAGCAAATTCCCTCTTTATAGGCTAATACATCTGATGCATTACAAGTAACACGTTTCCCTTGAATATCCCAAGAATGAGATATTTCATCACGAACAAATTCAAAAGCTACTTTTGCTTTTTCAATTTCTGTTTGAGAAGGGTTGAAAAGTTCATCCACTTTTGCTCCAATTATAGGATTAGAATAGTTAACTTCATTTAATTCAAGTAAATAATCATCCAATTTTTCAGACTCACAAATCATATTTATTAACTCCACTCCCTTTCCTTTGTATAAATATGCATATAATACTATTATTATACAACAAGAAGAGATGAATTTATAGGTGTACTATTGAACTAACCTGCCCCGTTAGTTCATTAAGACTGTTAGTTCATTAAGAAAAGCGATTATTATTAAAGAATCGCGCCTGTTTGTGAAATCGGCAAAGGCAGTCTAATTATCGAATAGCCCTCTTCCTCTCAGATTTGCGGAAACAGGCTCCTTTACTATTTCACGTGCCCATATAGATAACTGGCCAATATGGTGGATTTCATGGACAATGATATGACGTATGATCTCTCCGTGTGGACATTCAATGACTCGGCGCCTGATTGGTGCGTCTCTAGAGCTAATTGGTTCTTCATTGAAATCAGTTTCTGAAAGTTTCCGAGAATCCATTTCATTTGTCCAAGATGTCACAAATGGCTTTACTTTCTCATGGTATTGAGCTGAAAGATTTTTCACTTTTTGTAAGCTAGCATAATCCTCAAACAATGGCTCCGCAGGCACTGGTTCACCTCGCAAACCTAAGATCCACATATATTCCACATCTACAATGTGAAATAGGGTATGTAGAATACTGCCGAACCCGCCGACCCGTTTTTTTAATAGTTCTTCATCCGGTATATCTTCGAACAATGTAAACCAATCATCACGAACTTGCCAGTTATATTGAAACAGTTTCAACATCACAACAACCTCCATGTTTTATAGATTTAATATTTAATTTTCGCCAAAAGACTTCAAAATCTTTTTTTAAATAATAACTCTAAAAAAACCTGTTAAAATCCTCCACAAACTGGCCCTTTAATGGAATAACATGACTGACGTTTTTAAACAACTTTAATGTCACTTTACAGTATTCCTTATGGAACTATCCTGCCCCGTTAGTTCCATAATAAAAGAACTGTCTTAAAGACAGCTCAGATCTTCAGCTAACGCACTCATTAGTTTAATAAGAAATTGAGAATTCTATCTTTTAACTAACCTCTATTCCTTTAGCCGAGGAAGATAAAATGCCACAATGCTATCTAGTATTCTACTAAGACCTTTAAAGGATTGACTTTTCCTTCAGCTATGTCCTCAAAACAACTAATCAGTTCCTCTTTTTTTATTTTTATCTCGAAAATTTCCCTTAATTTAGTATCATTTCGCACTTCATTAAGAAACCATTCGGAATGCTTCTTATAATCCCAACCGTCACTTGAACCGACAATTTTTAATTCTTTCTCAAAAAATTCAGGTTGTAAATCAAATCTCTCTTTATTCCCATCTGAAAGAATACATATACTGCCTTCTTTCGTAAGGGATTTCTGTAATATATTAAATCCATCATTATGTCCTGAACACTCTAATCCATAATCATAATGATTTATTAGGTATGCAGCTCCAGAATTAATAACAGAGTCTGCCCCCAGCAGCTTAGCCAATTGCCCTCTTGAAGTATTTGGTTCTATTACATCCACATGTTGAACTTTTGAGTGTTGTTTTAAGTAATATAGAGTTAAAAGCCCTATTGTCCCCATCCCACTTACTATTACTCGATCTGACTCTTTAGGTTTGAGTTTCAGGACACCCTTTGACGAGTCACAGGATAAAATAGTGAGTAATGCGTCGGAATAGTGAATATCTTTTGGAACTGGAATAGCTTTATAAGCATTAATTACTCCAAAATCCTTGTGCCCATAAAATGCTACTACCCTGTCTCCAAGATTTAAAGACTTTACATCATCACCTGTCCTTATAATTTCACCATAGCTTTCATACCCAGTCTCTTTCGGATAAATAGGAGATTTATCAGTAAGGTCACTTTCCATATATTGCGGTAGTTCTGCCCCGATACTGATTGCACCCGCAATAGTTTTTATTAGAATTTCATCTTTCTCAAGAGGTGGTAATTTATTTTGTATCCATTGCAGCTTTCTTTTTCCATACAAAACCAGTGAATTTTGTTCTTGTTCCATTATATTACCTTCTTTCAAAGAATACTTATTGCACTAATCTGCCCCGATAGTTGCATTAGATGCTGATCAGCTCCTGATAATGAAGAAAAGCACCTGTTAGTTGCAGAGTAATTGCACAATTTGTGTCTTAACGACACATGACATTCTACATTCAAAAAGCCAACGGAATCGTTGGCTTTTTTGTCTAAATAATTTACAACTGATTTTCGAGGTTATTGTTAGATTCACCTATGGTTAATGTTAAATACTTCCTAGAGGTAATAATACTAATAAACGAAAAACATAAGGATATCGAAGCAATAATAAAGACAACTACTATGCTATATCGCTGGCCGAGTATCCCCATCACAAGAGTTGATATACCGAATGTTACCATTATTAAAGAACTCTGTACTGCATAAACCTTAGCCAAAATCTTTTCCCTAATTAAACTTTGGATGATTGTATGAATAGAAATCATCCTCAGTTCTTCGAATAAACCAAACATACCAATCAGTAAAAGAGAAAAGATGGGATTTACATTAAGTCCAAATAAAAGAGTCATTAGAAAGACCATAAAGCCTCCAAGCAATAGAACATTCTGAATATTTTTGTTAATGAAATCAGATTGTCTATATGCAAGTATTCCGGCTAGAAATAATCCGAATAATAAAGAGGTGTTTATATAACCCCACCACTCAGTTCCTACACCTAGCCTTATGTCTATAAAAGGGTATAGAATGGACGATACCCAAACTGGACTAGCTATAGAACTAAAAATTAGAGTTAAATGGAGGACACGCAGCCTCTTATCTCCTGCAATTATTCTCCAGCCTTCAAACATTGAAGTCATTTTACTTTCCTTTACTGATAGTTCTTCAAGTTCTTCAGATGGTTTCTTTTCTTTGACTTTAACGAATGCCAGTAAGCATGTAGATAATATATACAAACTAAACGTCAACATTAATAGCCCATTAGAATGCAAGAATGCTGCTAATATACCACCTGCAGCCCACCCACCCATCTGAATAAATTGATGGATAGAAGACAGTAGGCTATTTGCTTTTAATAAGTTTTCTTCCGAAACAAGTTGAGGCAGTAATGCACTACTTGCTGGGTTAGAGAAACTATCTAAAAAAGTGATAAAGAAAATAATTATATAAATTGTCACAATCGTATCTTGCGATAATAATAATGATACGTACAGTGTTAGCATAAGTAAGAAACAAGTTTTAATTAATTGAGAGTTAAATAAAATCTTTTTTAACTTGTACCGATCTATGAGAAGTGGTGCTAATAATCCTCCTAAAAATCCTCCAAGCATATTTATTACAGGAACCAACGAAACATAAAATAAAGAATTTGTTACTTTGTAAACACTTGTTATGAGTGCCACAATATAAAAAACATCTCCAGCATTTGCTAAAGATTGTCCAGCCAGTAGAACTTTAAATGATCTATTCTTCAATGTAAACAACCCCTCTTATTCAAAATTTTGAATGAGAAATATTGATTTACATTGGTTTCACTCCTTTGAAGTTATGAGTTACATTCCCGAATATTTTCATACAGAAATGTACTGGGTTAAAACAGAAAATATTTGTTAATTTCATTATTAATTAAAATAAGAGGGAGTTATCGATGAATTGATCGATTTGGTAATTTATGTATTTAAATAATAACATAAAGTTTCTTTATAAGTAAGTGTCATACTTGTAAAACTATCCTGCCCCGTTAGTGGCATAAGAAAAAAGGCTGCCGCAGCAACCCTTGTTATTGAAGTAAAGCACCGGTTAGTTTAAGTGTATTGTTTTACTAGCTATTTGATGTGATTATTTTTCCGTTTTTCAAAAGCTGCCTTAAAGACAGCTCTGATCCTCAGCTAACGCACCCGTTAATTCCATAAAAAAAAGGTTGCTTCAGCAACCTCTATAATTGGAGTAAAACACCCGTTAGCGAAATAAGGATTTTTTACTTTCTAACGAATACTGAATATTCCATTGGATTTTCGAATCCTAATCTTTCAGCCAGCTTTATCGACGCAAAATTGTGAACATTACAATCCCAATTGGGTTTCAAATTTCTTTCAATACAATGTTCGATGAACATATCTGCAACATTTTGAGCTAAGCCCATTCCTCTATACTTATTTTTAGTTGCAATATCAATTTCAGCAAATTGTGATGAACTAAATATAGATGTACATTCACTTACAACGGTATCATTATGTAGCAAACAATAACCAAAACCATTCTCAAGAAAATTTGATACTGAACCCCAATATTCCTTATAATAAGATTCATTAAATTCCAGACTTTCTGTAATTATTTTTTCATCTATTCTCTTTACTATAAAATCATTGGGTAATTTCCCCTTTTTTATTGTTGAATATGTATCCTTATTAAAATGAAAAGAATATCTATGCATTTGTCTTAACTCATTTTCAAACAACTTATTTATAACTTGATCCCATTCTTTTGATGGAGAAAACAAAGTGAATCGCTTTTTTTTATTTTTTCTACTTCTAAAAATTTCTAAAAATATGCTATTAAGACCATTGTTCATTTCGTCTCCACCAACAATAAAAATACCTGAATCAGTTCCAATTAAAACAGTTTTCTTCAATTCATCCATATATACCTGTCCAGGAATATAATTATTTAATACAGAGTAAGCAAATGTCGGATAAGTTTCATTATCCTTATTTTTCAGTAAATTTATGGCCTTTTCAAATTGATTATTCATACACTGTTCCCCTTTTGTTTTTTGGTTATTCCTCATATTAGTATATATTACTCTTCAACAAACCTGCCCTGATAGTTGCATAAATCGAGTAGGAGGAGG
>NZ_JAGGQN010000070.1:0-29902 GCF_018613275.1 Bacillus sp. ISL-4 | reverse complement strand
ATGACGTTGGATATTATCTATCTTTCCACCAATCAAATTATTGCTATCAATGCCATTCAAATAAAAGTTTATTCTCCTACTGAACAAATCGGGGTGAAAGATCCCGGTCTCCTTGATTCTGCAGTGAACAGACCCAGACAAACTGTTTTCGAGAATGATGCTTACCCATCTATTCATGAAAAGGCTGCAGCCTTATTCGAATCCATTTCAAAAAATCATGCGTTCCAGAACGCAAACAAGAGGACAGCTCTCGCTTCCCTTATTATGTTTCTGAAGATCAATCATTATCAATGGATAATGGGAATAGAAGAAGAACAGGATTTTGTTGTAGATGTCGTCAACCATAAGTATGATTTTAAAGCTATCGCAAGAATCATCAAAGAGAACATAAAGGCCTTATAAAAAAGGTTCGAGTTTCTATGAATACTGCTAATATGGATTTGGTGGGGTCATCGCTTCATTACCAGGATTCGCAACTGTACGTGATGGTATTTCACACACTTTTACGAATCCACTTGTAAATGGGGCCGTTACAACAAACGTGTTATCTGGTTACTGGTTCTTCGTCTGGTGGAATGGGAATTCGCTTAGTGCGATGGGAGATAAGTATATACAAGCTATTAAACATTATAATATTCCTCCCGAAGTAATGCACCGTGTCATAGCGATGGCATCAGGCGGGATGGATTCGTTACCCCATAACAGCGCTGTAATACCTTACTTGCGGTTACAGGCTTAACACACAAACAATCATATGGAGATATCTTTGTGATTACAATTTTTAAGACACTCGCAGCATTTGTAATTATTCTTGTCTACAGCTTAACTGGGCTAGGTTAATAAAAAGGAAATGGAAGGTCATTATAATTTGCACTTAATAGCGGGTGCTTTACTTCACTACCAGGAGCTGATTAGCAGCTCTTTTTTGTATGAAAAAAATAAGCACTCCATATTCAAATTTTTGAAGGACGTAAATGTACTATATTTTATCTGGTTACGCAGTTTGTTTTTCAGATGGAGCGATTGTATAGCCTTTCCTTTTTAGTTATTCGATCATTTTTAATTCTTTGTTAATTTGTTTTTCTTCAAGGTAATTTAAAACCTAATTCATAAAAGTCACGTAATCAATCTTCGTATGTATATTTATTTGATTTTTCATTACCAGGGACACCTCTCTGATTAGGTAGAACGTAAAGTGGCACTGGCAAATGAATTGGAAGAATTAAAGATTATCAAAAAAACTGGTTGCCTTCGCTAGAGTAGACCCAAATGTTCACTCATCAATTATCCATCCATATTGGGTGAGCTTCTTTGTAATAGACTTGCCTATTCTCTTGATTATCGAAAAAATTAAAAAAATGAGGAAAAGTTTATGACAAAGTTATCGATCCAACAGCGATTCTTGCTTTTGATTACAAAAGTTTTTAATCCCTCTGAGCTGTTATATTCTTAATAATAATAATTTTTCCTTAGAGCAACAATCTTTTAGAAAACAGCCTAAAAAAAGGGTGTAAACGGTTACTTTAAACTAAACGAAGGTGTATAGGAATGTAGTTAATTGTCGAAATAATCTAATATCATCGGAGATTGCTATAGGTTATTATTAAATAAACTGGTAATTTATCGCATATAAAATGGTCGTCTGTTTAAACAACAAGGCTCAACTGAATGCAGCCGCTGGAGGGATTTGAGTGAGTATAGCTATTGAAGAAAAACCGTCATTTCTATATGCTAATTTAGAAGATGGAGTATTAATAGAAAAAGTCCGACAAGGAAATATGGAGGCATTAGAAGTTCTCTTGAAGAAATACCAATCATTTGTAAAGGTTAAGGCTAACAAGTACTTCCTAATTGGGGCAGATAAAGAAGACATTATCCAAGAGGGGATGATAGGATTGTTCAAAGCTATTAGGGATTATAATGGCGAGAAACAATCTTATTTTAAAGCGTTTGCAGAACTATGTATCACGAGGCAAATTATTACAGCCATCAAGGCAGCTACTCGTCAAAAACATACTCCGTTAAATTCTTCTATTTCGCTTGATATGCCCATATATGAAGAAAATCCGAACCATACTCTTATGGAAGTAACGACAGACACCGTTATTTCTGATCCCGTTGCGATATTGATTGATAAAGAATCTGCTGATGATTTGGAATTAAAATTATCTGAGGTTTTAAGTCCGTTAGAAAAGAAGGTTTTGGCTTTTTACTTAGAGGACCTTACCTATATAGAAATGTCTGATAAATTAAATACTCACGCCAAGTCTATAGATAATGCGTTGCAGAGAGTGAAGAGAAAATTGGAGAGTTTATTGGAACTTAGAAATAGCCAAGCAATAGAAGGTCACCTTCAATAGATAAAAGAGTCGTTAACTATTAAATTGCTTTTTTGCCAAAGGATTATAAAATTCTTTGGCTCTATGTGTTTGAAAAACCTTAATAGTATTTTAAGTACAAAACGGTACAGTGAAATTAAAAATAATTATTAAAAATACAACAAACACCGGTATGGAAGGAAGGGCACAGATGTTAAAGAAAGATTAAAACGAGTATTCTCGCAACAAGCAAGTGGAATAGACTATGCCATTCTACTAGCACCATTGCCTGGAATTACTACGATTCCTCTACTTAGCAACTATGAGTCTTGTGATGAATAACACTGAGTTTAAAGCCGTCCATTCCCATAATGTGAAGGTAAACTACTATATCAATCATTTAGCATCTTCATCCTTGAAAACAAATAAGAAAAGTGAGCAATAAGAAGATGAAAGTCAGCTAAAGAAAGATCTGTATACAAATATATTATCGCTGGTTTAATAAAGTTCGAGAGTTTAATTTCAAAAAAGTATTTGCAACAAAAAGAGCCGGAGCAAGGGTGAAGCTTGCTCCGGCTTTATTACATGAAAGAAATAGAGAAGTACTGATCTGCCAAGGGGGAGAAGATCGTTCACTGATAGTTATTAAAGGTATAATAAAAATGTATTGGTACCTAACTATTATTTTGGCAGCCAACTGCTCATATACGCATCATCTTCTATAGCGTGTGCTTCTTTTACGATATACAGCGGACGGAATGTATCGACCATGACTGCTAGTTCACGCGTTTCTTTTTTACCGATACTTGCTTCAATTTTACCTGGATGTGGTCCATGAGGTAAACCACTTGGATGAAGGGTAATCGATCCGGTTTCATCTACCGCGGCGGCTCATAAAGTCACCATCCACATAATATAGTACTTCATCACTTTCCAGATTGCTGTGGACATAAGGAGCAGGGATGGATTCTGGATGATAGTCATACATACGTGGTACAAATAAACATACAACTTAATTATGTGCTTCAAACGTCTGATGTACTGGCGGTGGCTGATGAACGCGTCCGGTTATTGGTTCAAAATCTTGAATGCTAAAAGCATAAGGGAAGAGGTAACCATCCCATCCAACCGCATCAAGTGGATGAAAATCATAAGTATAGGATGTGATCATGCCTTGTGCCCGCACTCTGATTTCATATTCTCCTTTTTCATCTTTAGGCTCCAATTTTTCTGGTGTCCGAAAATCACGCTCGCAATAAGGTGAGTGCTCAAGAAGTTGGCCAAACTCATTGCGATAGCGCTTTGGTGGTATAATCGATGAATTTGATTCAAGGATGAAAAAGCGAGCTTCTTCTGATTCCAAGACGACGCGGTAAGTTGTGCCAATCGTTAATAAAATAACTATATAACAGAAGAAACTCGTCAAAAAAAAGTCTTTGCTCATGAGAGCAAAGGCTTCTTTATTTTCTAAAAAAATTATCGTTATCTGGTAATTCAATAATTTTAGCTTCTTCGATTAAACCTTGGTCAATACTTGACACTCTTTCTCTTAAAATAGGGACTATATAATGTCCTTTTATATCTTTTGATAATTTAAAAATAGTATCAAGTTGGTTAATAAGTAATATAATGAGGCTTTTACGCATATAAAGAAAAAATACTATCCAGATTCTTTAATAAAAATTCAAAGCATAAACAATCAATGATCCCTTAATAGTCCATACAGCAAATCCTTACTCCGCTTGTGCTTTTATTGTGAGAATTAAGAAAAATGATAGGTAGAAGGTGACGAACATGGAAGCAATCGTCCTAGCTGCTGGATATTCCAGCCGAGCGAATGCATTTAAAATGACTTTGCCGATGGGGCAAATGAGCGTGTTGGAGCAAACGATCTCTAAATTTGAAGACTTATGCAGCAGGGTCATCGTCGTAGCTGGGTTTCAAGCGGAAATCATCCAAGAGGAAATTGCCAAAATCATCAGTAAAAATGCCTATTCATTTCAGATCAAGTTTATTTATAATGAAAACTTTAACCAGGGAATGTTTCATTCCATTCAAAAGGGCTGCAACGAAGTAAATGCCCTAACCTTCTTTATAACACCCGGAGATTGTCCGCTTGTTAAAAAAGAGACTGTTCAGCTACTAGCAAAACACAAAGGAAACGTGGTTATTCCCAGCTTTGACTATAAAGGCGGCCATCCCATTAAATTATCAAGCGAAGTGAAACAGATAATTCTCGAAACCAATCCAGAAAGTAATTTGCGTGTGGTCCTGGGCGGTTACGAAAAGCAATACATGAATGTAGATGATGCGGGAGTATTAATGGATGTTGATACACAGGAGGATTACCAAAAAGCCATTGATTATGAAAAAGCTTTAAATTTCTCGAAGTAAAAATATAATGAAAAACTACGAAAATCTTGAATAGAAATGAATCATAAAAGATCATTCTTATTGATAAAATCGTAGGAAGAGGTTTCTATTCAGAATATGTCCCTTTAAAAAAATGAGTCGAAGGGTGTTGTTGCAATGAATCTCAAAGACATAAGCACCTCAGTGCCCAAAAAGGACCATAAAGGTAAAGTATCGGGCCAGTTGCCCTATATTAGTGACGTGAAAGTGGAAAATATGGTTTATGGTGTTTTGTATCGATCGCCAATTGCTTATGGAAAAATCATAACCATTCAATTACCTAACCTTCCGGAAGGGTATGAAGCTGTTGGAGCAGAGCATATCCCCGGACCGAATTATGTCAAAATTATCAAAGAAGATCAGCCCATTTTTGCCAATGAGTGGGTCAATTATATTGGTGAGCCGATTCTCATGCTCACGGGCAAAGACCTGGATATCCTGTACAGTTTGTTAAATGAAGTGAAGGTTGAATTTGAAGAACATCAGGCTATCTATACATTGGACGAAGCGATCAAGCAAAAATCAGTATCCTTAGTTTTGGCAAGCTATGAATTTGGGGAAAGCTTAGAGAACATTTCAGCTATCGAGCAGGGAGCCCATCAAATCATCGAAGAAGAATATGATACGGGTTATCAGGAGCATGTCTACCTTGAGCCGCAAGGAATGCTCGCCGTTTATAAGGATGATGAAATTGTCGTCCAGGGATCGATGCAATGTCTTTATTATATAAAAAATGCATTGCTAAGCGCATTAGCCTGTGGTGACGATGAAGTTAGAGTTGTCCAAAGTCCTACCGGCGGAGGTTTTGGCGGCAAAGAAGATTATCCTTCGATGATGGCTTGTCACGTAGCCGTTGCCGCAAGAACAGTCAAAAAATCGGTAATGCTCGTGTTCGACCGCTCTGAGGATATGCTGGTTACGACGAAAAGACATCCGGCCAAACTCAAATATCGAACGGCCTTTGATAAGGAAGGAAATATTTTGAGCATGTGTGTTGACATCTTTCTCGATGGAGGGGCAAATGTGGGATTGAGCTCTGTCGTGCTGCAGCGCGCATTAATAAACGGTGCCGGTGTTTATAAAATTCCGCATTTTCATGCAAAAGGCTATGTCTTAAAAACCAATACCGTTCCGAACGGCGCCTTCAGAGGCTTTGGTGCTCCACAAAGCTTTGCCGGAATCGAAAGTCATATTGGACATCTTAGTAAACTGGCAAAAATCGACCCGCTTGAATATAAACGAAAATACCTCGTCAAACAAGGGGACCCCACAATCACCAAAGGTAAATTCCGGGACCCGATATTAGTGGAAGAAATGATTGAGGACGTACTCAACGTGTCAGAATACAAAAAGAAAAAAGAAGACTTTCAGCGCTTAAATCAACAAAATCAGCGCTATAAAAAAGGCATAGGAACTTCGTTGTTCCTCCACGGCTGTGGATTTACAGGCAGTGGCGAAAGAGATCATATTAAAGCAACGGTGAAGCTGGTTAAATCAAAGGACGACCAGGTATCACTAAAAATCTCAAACTCCGATATGGGACAAGGTATTTTGACGACGTTGTGTAAAATTGTCGCCAAAGAACTTAATCTCCCGTTCGAAGATATTTTGTACCCTTATCCCGACACAAAAGAGGTTCCCGACTCGGGTCCCACCGTAGCTTCCAGAACGACGATGATTGTCGGAAAACTGCTTGAACGGGCCGCAAAAAAACTTAAGGATCAGTGGCAAACAGGGGTGGAACAGGAAGTAGTTGAGCACTATGTTCACCGTGAAATGATTCCTTGGGACGAGAAAACCTTCACTGGAGATGCCTACCCGGCTTATTCATGGGGCGTTAATATCGTTGAAGTAGAAGTTGATACGTTAACAGGAAATATAAAGTTAGAAAAAGTATACGGTAATTATGAAGTTGGGAAGGTCATCGATGAACGGATTATGAAAGGCCAAATTGACGGTGGTTTGGCTCAAGGGCTAGCATACGGTTATCTAGAAAAGATGACGTCAAAGCAAGGTAGAATCCAACAAAAAAGCATATCGGATTATGGACCGCCGACTTCATTGGATGTTGTTTCAATTGAAAGCAGGGTCTTTGATAACCCCTATGCTGATGGTCCATACGGGGCGAAGGGCGCAGGTGAATTGACTTTAATCGGAGGCGCTCCAGCAGTCCAAGCTGCGATCGAGGATGCCCTGCAAACTTCTTTTCAGCAACTTCCGATTACACCGGAAGTCATTATTGAAAGTCTTTGGACGAAAGAAGGTGAAGAGGGTTGATTAAATTCACACTAAATGGAAGAACGGTAGAAACTGACGCCCCTGCTACAGCAAGATTACTAGATTTATTAAGAGATGAGTTTGAGTTAATCGGAACAAAGGAAGGCTGTGGTGAAGGGGAGTGCGGAGCCTGCAGTGTTTTTGTGAATAACCTCCTGCAAAACAGCTGCCTTATTCCAATTGGCTCGATTGCTGGTGCCGATATTCAAACGATCGAAGGCATCATTGAAACGAAACAATTTAAAATTTTAGATGAGAGCTATTCCATCGCCGGGGGAGTGCAATGCGGCTATTGCATTCCGGGGATGATTATGGCAAGTGCAGCTTTGTTATCTAAAAATCCTCATCCTTCAGAGGCTGAAATTCGTGAAGGCATCTCCGGAAATCTGTGCCGATGTACGGGTTACAATATGATTGTTGAGTCGATTAACCTAGCAGCTAAAAAAGGTGATGGCTTATGGTAGAGAAAATAACAGCGTATCGCTTCGAGCGTTTAGACGAAACGTTGAGCCAATTGAATAGAGAAGATTGTGCAATCATAGCCGGAGGCACCGATGTTATGGTTCTTCACAAAAGTAGAAGGGGAGTACCTCCGAAAATCCCTAAACCGATTGTTTTTATTAATCATCTTTCCGAATTAAAGCAGGTGTATCAACATCACAAGGATCTCCACATCGGGGCCTGCTGTACCTATAGTGAATTACTTGAAAATCCGTTGATTCCTTTTGCTTTAAAGAATGCAATTAAAACAATTGCTGCCCCGGCAATTAGAAACCGGGGAACATTAGGCGGTAATATTTGCAACGCCTCTCCAGCCGGTGACATGCTTCCTTTATTATATGTATACAATGCAAAGCTTCTGTTGCGCTCCGTAAATGGTGATCGTATGGTTACGATTAGCGATTTTATTCAAGGTCCAAGACGGGTTCAACGCTTTCACAATGAAATAGTAACGGAGATTATTCTGCCGTTCGTATTAGAAGATTCACATGTCGTTTTCGAGAAAGTCGGCAACCGCAACGCAGATGCCATTGCCAAAGTATCGTTTGCGGGTTTCGTCCGGATAAGCAAAGATCGAATCGATGACATTCGATTTGCCTTCGGGGCGGTCGGACCTACGATGGTTCGTTCCATTGATATTGAGAAGAAGCTGGTTGGAAAAACGATACCATTAGCCGATGCAGACATCGCTGCGATTGTGGCAGCCTTCGATAAGATCATAAGACCAATCGACGATCAACGCTCCACTGCGGCATACAGAAAAACCGTTGCGTTACATCTTTTACGTTATTTTCTTAGAATGAAGCAATATCAACCGAATTAATGTTTAAAAATAGGGGGGGGCTTTTCATGCTGCTGATGGAAAAAGTGTCCATGCTGACGCTTCAAAACGAAACCTTTGCTTTAGCCATGATTATTGAATCAAAGGGCTCGACTCCCAGGCATGTTGGAAAAATGATTGTCTACCGGGATGGTACCATTGAAGGGACTGTCGGAGGGGGCTTGGCTGAACACTATGTGATCGAAGATAGTGTAAAGGCGATCCAAAATGGCCAATCGAAAATCGTTGAATATAAATTGAATAAACATGCAAAAGACGGAATTCAGATGAATTGTGGCGGCACGTTACGGGTCTTTATTGAAGTCTATACAAGCAGGCCTGAACTCATTCTGGCTGGGGCCGGTCATTTAGGCTATGCGTTGGCAAAGCTTGCTGATTTCCTCGAATATCCTTATTGCATTGTCGATGATCGCGTTGGTTATTGTACGAAGGAACGCTTTCCTAATGCGACAAACCTTTTTGTGAACGAGGATATTGGAAAGGCTTTGCTCGCAGCCAATCTAAATGAAAAGTCATATGTGGTAATTGTTACAAAAGATTGTGATGATATTGTATTAAAAACGGCACTGCAATTTCCGATTGCATATGTTGGGATGGTCGCCAGTAAACGCAAGGTCATAAGCATATTTGAAAAGTTAAAAAGTGAAGGGGTCAAGCAAGAACAGTTAGAGCAGGTCCATTCTCCAATCGGATTGGAAATTGGCTCGGAAACATCAGAAGAAATTGCCATCAGTATTATCGGACAAATCATCAAAGTAAGCAAGGAAAAAGAGCCTGTAAAAGTGAAACAATTAAATAGATAAGTAGAAAGGTGTAACACCTGAGGGAGATAAAGCTAAAATCAAAATGTCTAATAGACAATGGGGTCAGTCCCCGCTGTGTTAAAGTATTAACTCAGTGGGCCTGACCTTTTTTCTTTGATAAAAGCGGATGCAAAACGAATTGATGAGGAAATAGACCTTATGAGAGATTGGGAGGAAAGTAGGAAAAAATGTAATCATGTATTCGATAAAGAGAATGGTTTCTGGCAACACTCTCAATATGGTGGAGGTCTTTCTTGGCATTATAGGTGTAAGGATTGTGGTGGGTTCTTTGATACTGGCGAATATTATGATTAACACCGATATAATATTCTTAAACCTTTAAACTTACTCAAGGATACATACAAAAACAGTTATCTAATAAGCAAGAAAAAGTAATAAAAAAGCCTACGATCCCTGAATAACAAGGATCGTAGGCCTTTTTGAGATAAAGTAAAGGACTTCAGCCATCATGTTGGGGCTTTTAAGGCCCCAGTCTTAGATAAAATGGGAGAACGATTATTAAAAAAACATTTTACAGATGAGCAAGAAGTAAAAGGCGTGCAAACATTTTTGAAAGTGAAAGAAAATGAAAAAGTGATGAACAGAAAAGAAAGAGGGATGGATTTCGAGAGATAGGAATTATGGTTCTTTTTTTTATGGAAACAGGCACACCTTAAAGGCATTCCTTTGATATGATTCATATCCAAAGAGAATTTCGAAAAACTAACAAACATTAAAGGACCGTCAATAGACCTGTTTTTTGTACGAAAGAAGGATAGCCACCAAGTTTCGACGAATATATCAATATACTTTTTGGAGGTGTTGGATATGGCGATTTGTTGTGGAGAGTGTCACGTTGAATTAAAGAGTGATGATTATGTCACATTAGATGAATTTAGCACGCTGAGGCACACATATTGCGGTTATGATCTTATTGCCGAGCTGACCAAAGACATTGGGACTTATCGAAATATCAAAACAAAGTATTGGTTTTCCGGTGAGCGTACTAAATGAAAATCGGTGAAATCTTGGAGTTAATTAAAACTGATACACCAGCGAATATTGCCAAAAGGGCTGATGTTCATCTTTCAGAAAAATTACTAAGAAAAGCATTGAATAAAGCTGGTTATAAGTATAGAAATTCAGGCGAAAAAGGCTGGTATTTCGTTGGTGAAGGTGACGAGGAAACGGTACAAGAGCAGCTTATTTATGACTTTGCAACAGCAGGAAACGCAAAGGCGAACGTTTCAACTAATGTAAATAAAGAACCTATTAACGATACCAACCAACGTTCTAACGTTGGCATAAAACGTGGTAAAGAACAGGTCAAACAAGCGAACGAACAATCAGCACCAACCATAGAACGAACCAACGTTATAAGAAAACGTTCTTCATTCGATATGGATGTTGAACTTATGAAGGAACTAAAAATACAAGCAATCATTCATGATAGGACGGTTTATGAACTAGTTGAAAGTGCCGTAAGACACTATTTAGCTGAATTAAAGGGAAAATGATGTGGCTTTGAAATAAAGTCGCGATGTTTATAATAAAGTTGCACCGTTTAACTGGAGTTAGTATAGTTTCATGGACACATTTTAGTTAAGTCCTTACAATGATTTTACTGGTTTGGTAGTATTAGCAATGGCCCTTGGAATATCTTTTTCCACTGCTTCAGCATCAGCTGGAGGGTTTCACCATCCCGAAAGCTGGGATAAAAACTCTATTTTGCGGAAGGACTCACATGGGGTGGAGATTAGAAATATGCAGTATATCCTGAATGTCATGGGTTTTTATACCGATTCAGCAGTGGTTGACGTTGATGGAATTTTTGGACCAAAAACCGAAGCGGGTGTAAAGAAATATCAAAAAGAAAACAACTTGAAAGTGGATGGTGTGGTTGGCCCACGGACGTGGGATAGCTTCTCGCAATATATTAAGAAGTATGGTAATGAAACATATGGAGCAGGCGGAAACATGGGACTAAGAATTAAATGGAAGTACGACAATTCTTCCTATACATCCGGCTCTAAAGCCTATATTTACGGTAATGGGGATACATTAAGCGACAATATCGCTTGTATGCGAATTAAGATACAGGAAGGACCAATGAATTTTCCCTTCATATGAAAAACGTGCCTATAAATGGGCACGTTTTTATTTTTGGCTTTCACGAGTTGATTTTTATGTTCTACCTATGATCCATAACTTGCTTATCGAAGACGTGCAAGGCGACTTGCGGTTATGCACAAAGGGAAATTGTTACAGGTTCTTTCAATCAAATCTTAGCAAAAAATTAACATAATACCGAAAAAACGCAATTCTTTTGTGCAAATTGAAGAATTGAAGTAATTAGTGAAGGCTGCCGTATATGGTGGCTTTTATTTTTTAATGTGAATTTAACGGCTTGACAATATACCCATGCAGGTATAATATGAACTCACAAGTAAGATTGCATAAATTCACGAGTAAAACGTGCAAACGCACGAGTAAAACACTCAAATTCACGAGTAAAACGTGCAAACTCACGAGTAAGCACTTATACTCACGCGTAAAATGTGCAAACCCACGAATAAAGCACGCAAATTATTGGATATTAGGGCTCATTAGCGTGAGAAGGTTGATAAAGAGGTTTTGAATATTCCTCATGCCTATTTGAAGCGTTAATTCGTAAGGGAACTTGGGGCTTCGCTTCTTAATCGGAAAAGGAAATAAGATAATCAGTTGAGGTTAGTAATTGCATTTGTAAATAGATGGGTGGGCAGATTATGGAGTATGATAAAAGTGTCATTAATCGCTTGAAGCGGATTGAAGGACAAATCAAGGGTGTACTTGGAATGATGGAGCAAGGAAAGGATTGCAGGGAAATCGTCACGCAGTTGTCGGCTGCACGTAATGCCATCGATAGGACCATGGGTGTTATCGTAAGTGAAAATCTTGAGCAATGCGTTCGGGAAAACGTAGTGAAAGGCGAAGGCACTGATCATCTAGTCAAGGAAGCGGTTAATTTACTTATAAAAAGCAGGTAATAGAATTTGACCAAAAGGAGTGTTATTCATGTCTTATATTTTACAAGTGGATTTTAAAATGGAGGGACCATTTGGCCACGAAATGGTAAAAGAATTTACTGATTTAGCAAAAAGCATTAATGATGAAGAAGGCTTGATCTGGAAGATTTGGACCGAAGACAATGAGGCAAAGGAAGCTGGTGGCATTTATCTGTTTGAAACGAAGGAATCCGCATGTAAGTACTTGACTATGCACACAGCTCGGTTAAAAGGGTTTGGTATCGAGAAGGTTAATGGAAAAATATTCGAAGTGAATGAAGTTTTGACTTCAATCAATCATGGACCAATTAAATAAAGAAAAACCTATTCCATTCATTTTTTAGTGAAGTAGGTTGACGAACTATATTTTTTAGCATAATATATACCCCATAGGGTATTTAACGAAACAACAAAATGAAATATTGATCAGGGGGAAAACATAATGACTGAAAAGAAAAGAACGACGATCATTTTATTTAGTGGTGATTATGATAAGGCAATGGCTGCTTATATCATAGCAAATGGCGCGGCGGCTTATGATCATGAAGTGACCATCTTCCATACATTTTGGGGATTGAATGCCTTAAGGAAGGATGAGCCGGTTTCATTAAAAAAAGGATTTTTGGAAAAAATGTTTGCAAAAATGATGCCGCGTGGTTCAGATAAAATGGGTCTATCCAATATGAACTTTGCTGGGATGGGTCCTAAAATGATCAAACATGTGATGAAAAAGCATAATGCCATGTCACTCCCAAATTTAATTGAGTTGGCCCAAGAACAGGAAATCAAACTAATTGCCTGTACGATGACAATGGATTTATTGGGCTTGCAGCAAGAGGAATTAATGGATGGAATTGAGTATGCAGGTGTTGCGGCTTATTTAGCTGAAGCAGAGGATGGAAATGTAAACTTATTTATATAATTTGGGTACTGGAGGGATGAGTTCAAATGGGAACTATATTCAATCTCATTATATTAGGTTTCATCGTTTGGTTTTTATATCAGCGATTTGTCCCGGTAAAGGGGATAAAAAATATAAATGCGGCAGAGTTAAAAGCTGAGCTGAGTAACAAAGGAAATAAGCAATTCATTGATGTCCGTACTCCTAATGAATATCGGGGCAATCATATTAAGGACTTTAAAAATATACCTTTAAGCGAACTTGGCAAAAGGGCATAAGAACTTTCTAAAGATAAAGAAGTGGTAGTGATCTGTCAAAGCGGGATGCGGAGCAGTAATGCAAGTAAAGCATTGAAAAAATTAGGATTTAAAGAAGTCACTAATGTAAAAGGCGGCATGAGTTCTTGGCGCGAATAAAAGGAGGATCTTAAAAATATGAAAGAAATTTTACCGAATGAAGTGAGTGCATTGTTGAAGGGAAACTCGCCAGTCCACATTATTGATGTGCGGGAGGTGGAAGAAGTAAAGGTAGGGAAAATACCAAATGCTGTAAATATCCCGTTGGGTCTAGTGGAATTTAGAATGCAGGATCTGGATAAATCAAAAGAGTATATCATGGTCTGCCGATCATGGGGCAGAAGTTCAAGGGCCGCACAGATACTTGAGGATCATGGATATAAAGTGTTGAACATGGTGGGTGGTATGAATGGTTGGGAAGGTCCCACAGCATAATTTTAAACCTAAATATACCCCCGCCCCTATTAAGGAAACAAGGAGGAAATAAAATGATTAAAACAAATTCCGTTTTGGATGCTAAAGGTTTAGCATGTCCCATGCCAATCGTAAAAACGAAAAAAGCCATGAATGGTCTGGAAGCAGGGGAAGTACTGGAAGTTCAAGCGACTGATAAAGGGTCAACTGCCGATATGAAAGCCTGGGCGGAAAGTACAGGTCATCAATATTTAGGTACGGTTGAAGAAGGAACCACACTAAAACATTATCTTCGGAAAGCAAGCGCAGAAGAAACAGAAGTGAAGAAGCATGAAAAAATCATTTCAAATGAAGAACTTCTTCAAGTAATGGAAGAGAATCGAAATATGATCCTTCTGGATGTACGAGAATCCGCAGAGTATGCCTTTCATCATATTCCAGCAGCGAAATCCCTTCCAATGGGTGAATTGGAACAACGTATGGGTGAACTTGATAAAGAGTCAGCGATTTTCGTGATTTGCCGTTCTGGCAGCCGAAGTGATCTTGCTGCACAAAAACTGACGGCGGCTGGATTTGAACAGGTATTCAATGTTGTACCAGGCATGAGCCAATGGAACGGGCCTTCACAAAAATCCATTAATAAATAAAGGTGACTCTAAAATGGAGGAATATATCATGACTAACAAAGTAGCAATAATCACAAGTAATGGTGGTGTATTTGACGCATATAAAGTGTTTAACATCGCAACGGCAGCGGCAGTAACAGATCAAGAAGTGGCCATTTTCTTTACTTTTGAAGGCTTGAATTTAATTCATAAAGAAGCGAATGGACAACTTCCATTGCCTGAAGGTAAGGAGCATTTTGCCGAAGGCTTTAAAAAGGCTAATGTTCCTTCAATTCCGGAATTAGTTACTATGGCACAGGAAATGGATGTCAAGTTTATTGGATGTCAAATGACCATGGACGTTTTGGGCATGGAAAAAGAAGCTTTAGTTGACGGTATCGAAGTAGGTGGGGCGATCACATTTTTAGAGTTCGCTAAAGATGCAAATGTTACATTAACCTTTTAATGAAGGTAAAAATTTTTGGAATTTTTAATACTATAGGGGGTATAAAAGATGGCGTTTAATCAAATGACAGCCGCTGAGGTTTCAAAGAAAGTAATCAATAAAACAGACTTATTTATTTTGGACGTTCGAAATGAAAGTGACTTTAATGATTGGAAAATTGAAGGGCAGAACTTTGAATTCCTTAATATCCCTTACTTTGATCTACTGGATGGCGTGGAAGAAATCCTCGATCAAATCCCGGCCAATAAAGAAACCCTGGTAGTATGTGCAAAGGAAGGCTCATCTGTTATGGTAGCTGAAATGCTATCTGAAGCTGGATTGGATGTTTCTTATTTAAAGGGCGGCATGAAAGCATGGAGTGAACACTTGGAACCAGTGAGGGTCGGCGAATTGACCAATGGCGCAGAAATTTACCAATTTGTTCGACTTGGTAAAGGCTGTCTATCTTACATGGTCATCTCCAATGGTGAAGCAGCCGTAATTGATTCTACAAGAATGATAGATGTTTATCTTGATTTCGCCGATGGTATCGGAGTGAAAATTACACATGTTCTGGATACGCACTTACATGCCGATCATATTTCAGGGGGAAGACGAATAGCGGAAGTAACAAATGCAGCCTACTGGCTGCCGCCAAAAGATGCGGCTGAAGTAACTTTTGAGTATCAGCCATTAGAAAGCGGTAAAGTGATAACGATCGGTCATACAGCGATCGATATTCAAGCATTATACTCCCCGGGCCATACCATTGGATCCACTTCATTTGTGGTCGATCAAAAATACTTGCTTTCCGGGGATATACTATTCATCGATTCCATTGGCAGACCGGACCTAGCTGGATTGGCTGAGGATTGGGTAGGGGACTTGAGAGAAACACTTTATACACGTTATAGAGAATTATCAGACGAGTTAATTGTATTGCCATCACATTTCATGGTCATCGATGAATTGAATGAAGACGGAAGTGTCGCTAAAAAGTTGGGTGCGCTGTTTGCTGACAATCATGGATTAAACATTACAGATGAAACGGACTTCAAAGAGCTAGTAACAGGTAATTTACCGCCTCAACCAAACGCTTATCAAGAAATTCGCGAAACCAATATGGGGAAAATCGAGCCTGATGATGAAAAACAACGGGAAATGGAAATCGGACCCAATCGTTGTGCGGTTCGCTAATACAGGTAAAAATAAAATCAAAGAAAATAGGAGAGAAGAAATATGAATTCAGATAAAGTGTTAGACGCTAAGGGACTTGCATGTCCAATGCCGATTGTTAAAACAAGAAAAGCGATGAATGATTTGCAAACCGGGCAAGTGCTGGAAATACATGTAACCGATAAAGGAGCAAAAGCCGACTTAGCTGCTTGGTCAAGATCTGGTGGCCATGAACTGGTGGAAACGGCAGAAGAAAATGATATACTGAAATTTTGGATCAGAAAAGGCTGATAAAGGGAAGGGAACCAATAGGGTTCCCTTCTTTTAAGGGAGGCACTTACAATGGATATCACCTTTATCATGACCATCTTTTTGATTGGTTTTATAGGTTCATACGTTTCTGGAATGCTCGGCATCGGCGGCTCGATAATAAATTATCCAATGCTGCTGTTTATTCCCCCGATTTTTGGTTTAGCGGCATTTAGTGCACATGATGTGACAGGAATAAGTGCTATACAAGTCTTATTCGCTTCCATCGGAGGTATATGGAGCTATCGTAAAAGCGGACATTTAAATAAAAAACTTATTCTCTATATGGGGATCAGTGTGCTAATTGGAAGCGTGATAGGAAGTTTTGGATCACAATCGATGTCGGAAAACGGAGTGAATATCGTCTATGGCGTTTTGGCGTTGATAGCGGCTGTCATGATGTTCATTCCCAAGAAAGGGATAGATGACATTCCTTTGGATCAAGTTACCTTCAACAAATGGCTTGCTGCCATCCTTGCCTTAATCGTTGGTTTAGGTGCGGGTATAGTCGGAGCCGGAGGGGGCTTTCTATTAGTGCCCATCATGCTTATCGTTTTAAGAATTCCAACCAGGGTAACGATTGCGTCTTCATTAGCCATCACTTTCATTTCATCCATTGGTGCAACGGTAGGGAAAATCTCAACGGGACAAGTTGATTACTATCCAGCATTAATCATGGTTGTTGCTAGTTTAATAGCATCTCCGCTTGGGGCAATGGCCGGTAAAAAAATGAATGTAAAAGTCCTGCAAGTCATACTGGCTCTATTGATTTTAGCGACGGCTGTGAAAACCTGGGTGGGTATCATGTCTTGAGGCACTTTCTTGCAGAAAGTGGTGGGTCCTGGGGAGAGTTCATCACAGGTCATCAAATTTTATATTTAGGAACCAGTTATATAAGGGTTACCAAGGATTGTACCACTTCTAATGAAGTGGTATTTTTTATTGACATTTTTTGTGATTGTCAGCTCTTGTTAGGAATCGTCAAAATTAGTTTAATCAAGTTTGTTTATTACGAAGCAAATGTCCATTAAGTTTTGATTTTTCTTCAACTCTAATGTTCAGGTTGTACCAATTAATCGGGACGTCCAGTTTTTTTTAGTATTTACCCATTGATTAAACTAGAAATATCGTGTGTAATTGAAAATCCGCAAATGGGAATCAGCATGAAATCAGCTAAGGTATTTTGGATTCCTGGCAAACTGGTGGAGGGGACATCATTTGTGAAAATTTGCATATAATCGAAGGGAAAAAGAGTTATTTAGTCCTGGGTGATAGTTGAAATTGGAAAACCTTTCCGGTAACATATATTAAGAATCATATAATAGGAGGTTGTCCATTGGCTTTACAAATTAAAGAAGTTACGAAAAAATTCGGGGAATTCACAGCTGTCAACCAGCTTGATTTAACTATTCCCGAGAAAGAAATGTTCGGTTTTTTAGGTGGGAACGGAGCGGGGAAAACGACTACGTTCCGAATGATACTCGGCCTGCTTGACCCGACTGAGGGGGAAGTGATCTGGGATGGTAACAAAATCGATTATACGACCAGTTCATCGATTGGCTATCTTCCTGAGGAACGCGGACTATATCCAAAACTTAAGGTCCGTGATCAAATTGTATATTTGGCTAGATTAAGAGGGATGAACAAAAGGGATGCTTTGAAGGAATTGGAGTATTGGCTAGACCGCTTTATGGTTCCCGAGTATATGGATAAGCGAGTTGAAGAGCTTTCAAAGGGAAATCAGCAAAAAATCCAGCTGATCGCATCCATGATTCATAAACCTGAATTACTTATCCTTGACGAACCCTTCAGCGGACTGGATCCCGTGAATGTGGAAATACTGAAGAAAGCCGTCATCGACTTAAGGGACAGCGGTACGACAATCGTTTTCTCGAGCCATCGCATGGAGCATGTTGAGGAGATGTGTGAGCATCTTTGCATCATGCATAAAGGTTCTCCTGTTGTGGCTGGAAAATTAAAAGAAATCAAACGTTCTTTTGGTAAAAAGAATGTGTCAATTAAAGCTGACTTCGACTTATCTTTTTTGGATAATTATTCAGGTGTAACAAAAGTAAAGAACACGATGGAAGGAAAAATTCTTCAAGTCACTGGTGAAGATGTGGCAGAGAACATGATTCGTGATCTTGTTCCAAGAGGTTTCGTCCGGAAATTCGAACTGGAAGAACCATCGCTGACGGATATTTTCATTGAAAAAGTAGGTGCCGTCTATGAATAAGTTTTGGATTGTTCTTTCGCATACATATCTATCAAAATTAAAAACGAAATCCTTTATCATTACTACAATGATTATGATGGCCCTGATTCTTGTCCTTACGAATATTTCGAATCTTATTGATAAATTCGACAGTGATGATCAGGAAAAGGTTGCCGTCATCGATAAGACTGAAGGTAGCTTATTTGATTCTTACAAAAAAGCGGTCGCAGGTGTGAACGATGACCTTTCGATAATATCCGCCCAGGATGAAAAGGAAGCGGAGGAAATGGTCAGCGCAGAAGATATCGTTGGGTATTTGTTAATCGAAAAGGATGAAACCGTCGGCTTCAAGGGAACGTATAAAGCGAATCAAATTTCAGATTCTGCGGTAAGTAATGATTTGCTTTTAGCGCTTACCCAATTGAAGGGTCAAATAACTGCGAAGGAATTGAATTTGACGGAGCAGCAAATCGCTCAATTGAATACGCCGCCAGCATTTGATACGATTGCGCTTCAGAAAAATGCAAAAACGGAAGAGGATCTTAATCAAGCACGCGGTCTCGTGTATGTGCTCCTATTCGTCATTTACTTCGGTGTATTGATGTATGCAACGATGATTGCAATGGAAGTGGCTACTGAGAAAACATCACGGGTCATGGAAATACTGATTTCAAGTGTCCCGCCAGTCACACAGATGTTTGCCAAAATAATGGGGGTAGCCCTGCTTAGTCTTACGCAAATGATTTTATTTTTTGGAGTGGGCTATTTCTCGATTAAACAAAACTTGACAGGTATGGATGAAGGATTCTTTTCATTTTTCGGTTTCGAAAGCACCGATATCTCAACAATCATTTATGCGATCATCTTCGCTTTGCTTGGTTATTTTCTGTACGCGACTCTTGCGGCATGTCTTGGGTCCGTTGTGAGCAAAATTGAAGATGTCCAGCAAATGATTTCACCGATGACCATGTTAGTCGTCATTGCCTTCATGATTGCGATGTTTGGACTAGGGAATCCGTCAGCGAGTTATATTACGATTACATCATTCATTCCATTTTTCACGCCAATGATCATGTTCTTGCGCGTAGGGATGCTTGAAGTTCCATTCTGGGAAATCGCCATCAGCATTGCTGTGTTGATCTTAACCATTGTTTTACTAGGAATAATCGGGGCAAAAATCTATCGTGGTGGAGTCTTGATGTACGGAAGCTCAAAATCACTGAAAAGCATCAAGAATGCCTTGCAATTATCAAAGAAAAATTAACATGAAACCTGGATCCTTCATTCCTCTTGGAGGTATTCAGGTTTTTTAATAAGATAATACCATTCAAATAAAAAATATTTTGAGATTAATGAAAAAGGAACGAAAAGTAACATAGATATAAGGGGACATAAATATATTCCATTTATGAAACACGATTAGGAGTGAACTATAATGAGCAATCTGGTAACGTTGACGATAGCTTCAGAAGCGTTTCTCTTGCTATCCTTCATCATTATTATTTTATCAACCAAGAATCCGAAAAGAAATGTTCTCTCGGTCATCCTGTTCATCATTGGAGCTGCACCGCTTTTATATTTAGCCATAGATCATGTGAAAAACGATTATATGGATGCAAATATCGGATTGGGCCTTGCCTTTATGTATACCTGGATATATAGCGCAGTTGCTTTTATCATTGGCATCATTCTTTTAGTGAAAAAGAAAAGGAATAATAGTATTTCAAAAGAACTGTAATATTCCCATTATCCAATCAAGTTCCGGTTTTTAATTAGCTTTTTTGGCTTTGAGGATATATGGGTTCCACATTCACGTTCTTAAGAGTGGAGTCCAAACTTCTCGATCATGGAATGACTTAAAGATATGGCGGTACCCCTTAAAGAAGTATCACCAAGCCAATACGAAAAGGGGTTGCCCCTAAAAGTCATTTTACTGACTTTTGGGACAGCCCCTTTTTTGTTTTTAAATCCTTTTTAAATCAATGAAAATAAATGTAAAGCAGGTGAGGGTTAATGAACAAACTATTGTTCGTAACAGATTTATACTATGAAGCAAAAGGAAGAAATTATTATGAGGAGGATTTGTTCCTTACTTCGAAGCTTAGAGAAGATTTTCAGTTGGTCATTTGTCAACCTGAAGACACTGAAACGTTTGAAAAAGATTTTGACTTAATAGTATTTCGAAATGCTGGTCCAGTAGCGAATTTTAAGGATACGTATCAAGCATTCCGAAATAGAGTAGTTTCTGGATATTTTGAAAACATACAATTCATTTAACGGAAAGGCTGATATGAACGGGAAGGAATACTTAATTGAACTAACGAATGCTCAATTTCCTGTTATTCCAACTATAGATACTCTTGATTCTTTAGATAAACTCCCTAATGTAGAGACGTATATTGTAAAGCCGAAAGATGGTGCAGATTCAATCGGTTTGGAATTTGTAACTAAAGATGAATTGAGAGATAAAGTTGATTCAGAATCAAAAAACACATTAGTACAACCATTTATCAACTTTGAGTATGAGGTTCATTTTATTTTATCGATAAAGAATTTCAGTATGCTCTTTATGCACCTACTGAAGAAGATTTAACTTTTGCTAACAAATTTATTGAATGGAATAATCTTGATTGGGGGATTCAACGAGTTAATGCTTATCGGAATGAACAAGGTGAACTTTTATTAGTTGAATTAGAAGATTTAAATCCCTAGCTTTCCTTGTTAGAATTATCTGATGAAACACTGAAGAACTTTGTAGAGGCAATGAAAAAGTCATTACTGAAAACTCTTCAGCTTAAATTAAATTTTTATTATAGAACTATCAGGTGCGTAGTAGTATGAGTAGTAGTAAAAGAAGGAGCAGTCCCAAAAAAATTTTATAAGGAAAAAAGTCGTTCATGAACAAATCTAAAGATATATAAATGTGATTCTTAGCCATACTAATAAAGATTAAAATATAGTTAGGAGGCAATATTTTGGGAAGATCAAACAATCAAAAATCATCGAGCAGAAAAAAATCATTAGCTCAAACTCCAAATAACTTAAAAATCGAACCGGATCGTGTGAATGAAGAGTTTTCGCGTGAGCTAGGTGAAAGTGCGAAAATAAGAGCTACAAGACCTAAATGATACTACAAAAAAAGTGAAAGATACGGATTGATTACACTCTTTTTTAAAAATTTTAGTAAAACAAATCGCGCTGTTTTTTAATAATTTCTATAGAACCAACCTTGCGTTTGTTGAAGAAGATGTTTCACCAAGGACCCTATTAATATGGTCCTTTTTTCTTTGTGAAAAATCAACAGCATTTAACCAGGGCCTTTAAATAAAAAAATGTGGCAATAGTATAAGATCAGAGCAAAAAACACGGTTTTATGCTTTGAAGCTAGACTTTTTCCCTGATGTACCTAATAAAATTACATAACACTAGTATTCGTTAAACACAATGCGTTTTACAACAAAAATAATGGTATGTCTCTAATAAAGTTGTATGAACGAATATAAGATTAATTTTTTAAAAAAACAAACTAGTTCTGAAGCAGGTGACGTCCACGTCCTGCATCGACCACTTGGCTCTTCAAAAAAATGGCCGCATTTGGATCCAATTACCTTTATCCCTGCACAAACGACACCATTTCCTATTGATGGTGAAGAAGACGTTGATGTTAAGGTAACCATTGGACCAAAAAGCAAAAAAAACCAAATTCCTCTTATGATTACAGGGATGGCCTATGGTATCGCACTTAGTGAACAAACAAGGCTTTCTTTGGCGGAAGCATCAAAAAATGTAGGAACCGCGATTAATTCCGGAGAAGGCGGAGTAATACCTGAAGAATTAGATAAAGCAGGAAAATATATTTTACAGTTTTCAAAAACAGAATGGTCAAAAGAAGAAGATCTTATTAAACGTGCCGACATGATAGAAATTAAGTTCGGACAAGGCGCACTAGCTGGGATGGGTGGGAAAAATTCACCCAAAAATTTAACAGGTCGGGCTCGTGAAGTGGTGGGGCTTAAAGAGAATGAGGATGGAGTCTTTTTGAACATTTTTTTGAAAAGATATTAAAAAACTTGTTAATGAACTTCGGAGCATAACTGGTGGTGTTCCCATTGGTGTGAAAATGGGGGCAGGTGGAAAAATTGAAGAAGATATAGACCATTTAATTGAACTCGGTGTTGATTTCATTACGATTGACGGCGGCCAAGCAGCCACACACGGTGCACTACTACCCATTTTATCCGATGACATGGGAATACCGACATTGCATGCTGTTGTCCGGGCTGTTAATCATTTAGAAAAGAGAAAAATGAAGGGTCAAATTAGTTTAATTGTCTCAGAAGGGCTAATAGTACCTGGGCACTTTTTAAAAGTACTTGCACTCGGTGCAGATGCTGTTTATGTTGGATCTGCCATATTATTTGCTGCCTCACATAGTCCGGCATTGAATGCTCTTCCCTTTGAACCACCTACACAAGTTGTTTGGAATCAAGATAAATTCAAGGATCAATTTAAGATAGAAGATGGAGTAAAAGCAGCAGAGAAATTCTTTACAGCAAGTATAGAAGAAATGAAAATGGCATTAAGAGCGATGGGGAAACGCTCCATAAATGAGTATTCAAAATAGTTTTTCTATGATGAATTGACTGCTAAAATGATTGGAATTCCTTTTTCATTTGAACCTTGGGAATACAAACCAAAAGAGTAATAATTGAGTGTGTACGCAGCTATCAGCAAATTTACGAAAAACAGGAACAGAATCATATATACAATATAAAATAGTTGAAAAATTAACTAAAGAATGAACTTGATGGATGGATATCCACCCAACCTGTTTGAGGGAGATGCTAAGTTTACTAATCCCTTGGCGAATCTCGATATCTTTATAATGAAAATCGTAGTTTCTTTAAAAAGGGTTTGTTTAGTCATCAATTATTTACCCTTTACCTAGTCCATATTTGAATATATGCATGATAAATGTAAGTCTATATTGGTTATTATAATGGAAGTGCAAAAGCTGCCGAGGAGGTAGCTTTTTTTCCTTTCCAATAAGGTCGTTTATGTAATTACTATTTTTTCTAAGGTTCTGATGATTATAGATTTGCATTTCTTCTTTTTACTAAGGATTTGTAAACGGTGATATATCTACTCCATCTCAATTAAATGTATTTTGTTTTAGTAAACTAAAATATCAAATTAGACTAAGGTTTATAGCAAAAGCTTGTCTCCATTCATAGGATAAAGAAAGGCTGTAATCAATGTTATTGGATTCAGCGTTCCTAAACGGGTTTTAAGTGTGGATTCCCCTCAATTGTTATTACAAAAGGAGGTGTTTCTGCCTGTCTTAGGGTTAATATGGAGGGAGAGGCTAGAATTGCCAAATGTTCAATTAGTACCCTTCCAAGTAGAAGGAATAACAGAAAATACCTTGGAAGTTCCACGAGGTATTAGAATGATTCGTGCACGCTCTATTTGGAGAGAAGGGTTTAAGGGTGAGAACATAGTAGTAGCAGTAATCGATACAGGATGCCAGTCAGATCACCCTGATTTGATTGGTCAAATTATTGGTGGATATAATTTCACGGACGATTATTATGGTGATCCTGTCAAATTTGCCGATAATAACGGACACGGGACTCATGTTTCCGGAACCATTGCAGCAGCAGAAAATGGTTTTGGAGTTGTAGGTGCAGCACCTAAAGCGAAGTTGCTGGTACTTAAGGTTTTAAATGGATCAGGAGAAGGAACAACAGAAAACATTACGTCAGCTATTAATTACGCTGTCAATTGGACAGGTCCTAATGGCGAAAAAGTACGGGTTATCTCGATGTCATTAGGGGGACCGGATGATGATCCGGCCTTACATTCGTCGATTATAAACGCCGTTCAATCTAATATAATGGTCGTGTGTGCCGCGGGAAATGAAGGCGATGGTAAGGCCGAAACAAACGAGTACAGTTATCCAGCTGCATATCCGGAAGTTGTGGCAGTAGGCTCAGTTAACCGGCGTGAACGCATTTCCAGATTTAGTAATTCTAATGGTGAAGTGGATTTAGTAGCCCCTGGGGAGAAAGTTGTATCAACCTTTCCTGGTAACCAATTTGCCGTCTTATCAGGTACATCCATGGCTGCCCCACATGTGTCAGGGGCTGTTGCGCTTTTGATAAATAAATTTGAAACAATACTTGGCCGTAAATTAACAGAGTTAGAAGAATTTAATGAACTCATAAATAATACAGTTTCGCTGGGCAAACCAAAGACTCAAGAAGGGCATGGAATGCTGAAACTAAATCAACAGAAATTAGAAAATATAAAAAAAGTTTTAAGGGAGTTTAGGTAGCCTTAAGATAGAGAACAGAAAAGTATATGATCCTAATTTCATTGCATATTGTGTTAGGAACTCGGATACAAAGTGATACAAACCCTCTGGGAGTTATACCGTCTAATACGGCAATCGAGCCACCTACCAAGTTTACATTAAACCTCTTACCCAGTGATTGTAAAAATTCAATTGATTGATTACCATACACTTTGCAGATTTCTTTTAATTCTACTAACGCATAACCCGTAGACCACATTTCAGGAAGTACTACAACATCCAAATCATCACAGTAGTTAGCTTCTAACCAGCGTTCAATGATTTTCCTATTCTCTTCTGGATTCCCAACTTCTAAATCCATTTGAAATACTAAATATTTCATATTAGGCCTGGCTCCGCATACAGTAGCAGTGGCAGTTACGTATCTCACCTCATTTGCCAATTTCAGTACAGTTGGCATGATTTGATTTATGGTACGTTCAATTCTATCTTCGATGATGAAAAATCGCACATTATCGGAAGGAATGTTTGGAAGCTGTTGCTTAGCGGCATGGCTGTCTCCTTGTTAAGTGCTATGATTGTTGGATTATTTGTTTGATAACCAATAAAAAATATATTACTTTTTTGTGTATTCAACTAAAAGGTGTGGAGTAAGAACATCCTTTATTTATCTATTAATTTCGGTGTGTTAACTATGCAATTTTAAAACAGACAACCAACTAAAAAATTGAAACCCGTTAAACTTTATCGGGATTATGCCAGCGTAGGGTATTAAGATCCATAAACACTCATTTCTCCGGAGATGAGTGTTTTTATTTGCATCCCTAGTAGACTCATGTAGTTCATCCTTTTTTGTTTAGCTTCACATGGGGTATTTTGTGTGTAGTTTTGTTAAACAGACTAAGGAATAGATATACTTAAAAAGCAAAGAATAAAGAAATATTGACACAATAGCTTTTCTCTTGTCATAGGATAGGGGGGTATTGTATATTAATTTCAAGGAGGGATGGGAAATGGATGAAATGTTGAATGGTAAAGATTCTGTGAATGAAGAAGAATGCTGTACGACCTCTTCCCACGGCCGAAAGAGTCATCACTCAGAAGCAGTAAAAAAGAATTTAACGACCCGGTTAAATCGAATTGAAGGTCAAATTCGCGGTATAAAGGGTCTTATTGAAAAAGATACGTATTGTGATGATGTGATTACCCAAATAGCAGCTACACAAAGCGCGATGAATAGTGTAGCCAAGATATTATTGGAAGGCCATCTAAGGAATTGTGTGGTCGAACGCCTGAATGAAGGGGATACAGAGGTTATAGATGAAGTGCTTGTAACGATACAAAAATTAATGAAAAAATAAAGGAGTAGATGTTGAAATGGAAAATGTAACATTGAGTGTAAGTGGAATGTCTTGTGGTCATTGTGTGAATGCAGTTGAAGGGAATGTAGGAAAACTTGCAGGTGTTGAAAGCGTAAAAGTACATTTGGACGCAGGAAAAGTAGATGTAGCGTTTGATAAGGAACAAGTATCACTTGAGAAAATAAAAGAAACAATCGATGATCAAGGCTACGATGTCGAATAAGTCATGGGAGTGCTGTTAAGCACTTTTTTTTACAAAAAAATATACCCCATAGTGGTATAGGAAGGCGGGGATGATGTGAGCGGCCAAATAAAAGAAACAACCATGCAGATTACAGGTATGACTTGCGCTGCCTGTGCAAACCGGATTGAAAAAGGGTTGAACCGAATGGAAGGCGTTGAGGAAGCCACCGTTAATTTGGCTCTTGAGAAATCGGTCATTAAATATGATACGGAAAAATTAAGCAACAAGGACTTTGAAAAGAAAATTCAAGATCTTGGCTATGATGTAGTAAAAGAGAAAAAGGAATTTACGATTACGGGCATGACCTGTGCAGCCTGTGCTAACCGAATTGAAAAAGGGTTAAATAAGCTGGATGGAGTAAGCATGGCCAATGTGAATCTTGCGCTCGAAAATGCGACAGTCGAATATGATCCTTCCGAAGCCTCCCCAGTTGACATCATTCAACGGGTGGAGAAGTTAGGGTATGGGGCGATCATTAAGGAAGATAACACGGAATCCGTGGATTTCCGTCAAAAAGAAATTCAAAAACAAAAGAATACATTCATTTTTTCGGTCATATTATCATTTCCATTGTTATGGGCGATGGTAAGTCATTTTAGTTTTACTTCGTTTATTTATATGCCTGATTTCCTCATGAATCCTTGGGTGCAAATGGCATTCGCCACCCCCGTGCAATTTCTGATTGGAAAGCAGTTTTATGTTGGGGCTTATAAAGCATTGAAAAATAAAAGTGCCAATATGGATGTATTAGTCGCAATGGGAACATCCGCTGCCTATTTTTACAGTGTTTATCAGGCGATCATCTCGATGGGATCCCATCACAATACGGCACAACTTTATTTCGAAACTAGTTCGATTCTTATCACCCTCATTCTATTAGGGAAGCTTTTTGAAGCAAAAGCAAAAGGACGTTCTTCCGATGCCATCAAAAAATTGATGGGTCTTCAAGCCAAAACGGCACTGGTGTTAAGGAACGGAGAAGAACGTGAAATACCACTTGAGGAAGTCATCGTGGGAGATACGATTTTGGTGAAGCCGGGTGAAAAGATCCCTGTCGATGGAGAAGTAGTCGAAGGGGACTCTGCGGTTGATGAATCCATGTTAACGGGTGAGAGCATTCCGGTGGATAAAACAAACGGGGATACTGTGATCGGTTCAACATTGAATAAGAATGGTTTTCTCAAAATGAAAGCGACAAAAATCGGAAGGGATACAGCTCTTTCTCAAATCATAAAAGTGGTCGAAGATGCTCAAGGGTCCAAAGCTCCGATTCAACGTCTTGCTGACCAAATTTCCGGTGTCTTCGTTCCCATTGTTGTCGGAATCGCCCTTTTAACTTTTCTGGTTTGGATGATATGGGTTAACCCTGGAGAATTCACACCAGCTTTTGAAGCGATGATTGCAGTGCTAGTCATAGCCTGTCCATGTGCTTTAGGTCTGGCCACTCCCACATCCATCATGGCAGGATCAGGTCGGGCCGCTGAATTCGGTATTTTATTTAAAGGCGGGGAACACTTAGAAACCACACACCATATAGATACGGTCATTTTGGATAAAACGGGTACAGTGACAAATGGTACCCCTGTGTTGACCGATGTCCTCATCGAGAACTGTATGGAAGAAGAACAGTTTTTATCTCTAATCGGCGCAGCTGAAAAACAATCTGAACACCCTCTTGCACAATCAATCGTTCAAGGAATTCAAGCAAGACAGATATCACTTGCTGCGATTGAGGAATTCGAAGCAATTCCTGGATACGGCGTGAGAGCTGTAGTGGATCAAAAAGTGTTATACGTCGGAACGCGTAAATTGATGAAGCAAAATAACGTGGATATTACTAAGGCCCTAACAGCGATGGAAGCATTTGAAGAGAAAGGGAAGACAGCGATGCTTGCTAGCATTGAAGGTGAATATGCAGGACTCATTGCCGTTGCCGATACGATAAAAGATACCTCGCTAACGGCAATTAAAAGGTTGAAAGCAATGGATATCCAGGTCATCATGATAACCGGGGATAATCAAAGGACAGCAAATGCCATCGGCCATCAAGTGGGCATTGACCAAGTGATTGCAGAAGTCCTTCCTGAAGGGAAAGCGGAAGAAGTGAAAAAACTGCAGGCGGCCGGTAAAAGAGTGGCAATGGTCGGAGATGGTATAAATGATGCTCCCGCGCTGGCACTAGCCGATATAGGAATGGCCATAGGAACAGGGACGGACGTAGCCATGGAAGCTGCCGATATCACTTTGATCCGGGGTGATTTGAACAGTATTGCAGATGCAATCCTCATGAGCAGGAAAACGATGCGGAATATCAAACAAAACCTATTTTGGGCTTTTGCTTACAACGTAATCGGGATACCAATTGCGGCAATCGGACTGCTTGCGCCCTGGTTAGCTGGTGCTGCCATGGCTTTCAGTTCTGTATCAGTCGTATTGAATGCACTTCGCCTTCAACGGGTAAAGCTCTGAAGATCATGTAACATATAATGAAGGCATTTGTACTGACTACCCATGCCACGAGCGTTTGGATTTTCATTCCCAACAAATCAAAGCCGATGATTCCTTGGCAAGTGAATCATCGGCTTTCATCTGGAATGGCCGTGCTTTTTTTATGTTTATAGCGACTGCTAAATGATGTTCCTTCATTCTTTCGGTTGCCAAACCGCTTATTTTAAACAGTAAAATACATAATCCGTTGGTGCGCCACGCTCGCCTTGTTGATGGAGCATCGCTGATACATTACCGCGATGATAGGTCCCATGATTCACTACATGATGGATGAGGTCGGCAAGTACAAACTCACAAGCCCCCATTTTAGGATGTTCGGTTACAATGGTCCGTTCAAGATCAGGCTGTGAAGTAAAAAAATTATCATAATCCTTTGCAAGTTCATCATAGGAGGATTCAAGTTCACTTATTGAGACTCCGTCCACTTCTTTCCGCCGCTGTTCAACTTTCTTAAAAGTATCTTGAATGGTGCATCCTTTCATTATTTCTAACCAGGTAATATCTGTTGCGTAAAGGTGAACAAGGACTTCCTTGATGGATGGAAAGACACTTTTTATCGTGTCGCCAAAGACTCCGTCCGGTAATTGTTTTAGGTTTTGGAACACTTGCTGATTAGCCCACACGTGGTAATCATACATTTTCCTTGCACGGTTCATTTCCATTTTTTCACTCCTTCAATTGTTACATATCCTTTTCGACATAATTAAAAAAATACCTCTATAAAAAATAATGGTCATCCTGTAAAGAAAATTACTTTTTTGATAAGTGAATAAATTGGTTTTTCACCAAAAAAGAACTGCTGAACGTTCCTCTTAGTTCCCAATACTAATCTTAGTATCCTTATTCTTTTTGAATAATTAATCCATTAATTCTCTATTGAGTTAACTTAAAGTTTTGGATTTGAGTCAATATT
>NZ_JAGGQN010000069.1:0-23300 GCF_018613275.1 Bacillus sp. ISL-4 | reverse complement strand
GAAACTATACTAACTCCAATAAAGACGAAAAGGGGCTACTTTACTTAATGATTTTCCTCGAGTTTATAAACTTTATCTTCTGAAATTTAGTTGGAAGGTGCTGAACTTAAGTGGTTGATTATTTCTCAACGTTAAATCCGGTAACTCAGGCATTAATTGGAACCCTGTTCACATGGGGCATGACGGCACTCGGTGCTGCTTTAGTATTCACAACAAAAACGATGAACCTAAAGCTATTTGATGGGATGTTAGGTTTTGCTGGTGGTGTTATGATTGCAGCAAGCTTTTGGTCGTTACTATCACCGGCCCTTTCTATGGAAAAGAGTGGTACTTTACCAGTGTGGAACCTGCAGCTATAGAATTTTTACTGGGTGGCGTTTTTTTATGGGGAGTTGATAAGATTGTTCCTCACTTGCATTCCAATTCATCATTGGAAGATGCAGAGGGGTTACATCTCAAAAGAAAGCGACGGAGCACTCTTCTTGTGTTGGCCATTACATTACACAACATACCAGAAGGTTTTGCGGTGGGGGTTGCATTTGATTTGGAGCTGTAGCAACGGGATTTCCGTCTGCTTCTTTGTCTGGTGCCATTGCTTTAGCGATTGGAATAGGTATTCAAAACTTTCCAGAGGGTGTTGCTGTTTCAATGCCTTTGCGCAGAGAGGGAATGTCCCGTCGAAAAAGCTTCTTATTTGGGCAGTTCTCAGGAATGGTTGAACCTATAGCCGCAGTGGTTGGGGTTATGGCAGTTACTCTAATTGAACCACTTCTCCCTTTGCATTAAGTTTTGCGGCCGGTGCCATGATCTTTGTAGTCGTTGAAGAGGTTATTCCAGGCTCTCATGAGAACGGAAATAAAGATTTCGAATCTATGTGCTTAATGATAGGGTTTACAATAATGATGATATTGGATGTAGCACTTGGGTAAGTGAAAAAATTTGTCCTGTGATTCCTGTCACGAAGATATTCAAATTCTAGAGTTAAAAATAGAATTTATTTAATTTACACAAGGCTTACGAAGAAGTAATACCATTAAATTATAGGGGTAGATACCAACCAAAAAAAGCTTGGATGATATCCAGGCTTTTTTCGTTATTAAGCTTATATAAATGATCATTTGGTGGAAAAAGGGGAGGGGGAATATCAAGTAATTAGTGGTTGTAAAAAGTGTTTTATTGGCATCTTCCATACAATAATGAATTACTCACTCAGGTAATTATGGGCGCCTTGGTTTTTTTCATAAAATCTGCAAATTTAACGTGTAAAATAGCCTCAAGAATTCATAATAAGAAATGGAGGATGTAAGAAGGGGTGCTGCAGCAAAAGAAAAACCAGGAAAAAGGAAAGGATTTCATCTGTGGTTTTTTTTATTATGTGGTCCGTATTTATTGTTTTGATAGCCTGCTTTACTAAAGCAATTTAGAATGTTTGTGACTCTGACAAGGAAAGTACAGATGGGCAATAAAATAAAAATCTATTCTTTTGCTATTAGATCTGGAGGGGAGTATTGTGAAAAAATTACTAAGCGGTATATTATTATTTGCTTTATTATGGACTTTTGTTACTACAATCAATAAGGAAAATAGCCTAACCACTTCCGCAGAAAATAAGATGGAAGAGGCTCCCCAAATAAATTTCAAGAGGCCTAGTTTTACACTAAAGGCGTTAGACGGAAAAATATACTCTACATCCGATGTATCTAAACCTTTGGTGATTAATTTTTGGGCCTCATGGTGTAGCCCATGTAAAATAGAAGCCCCGGAGTTAGTAAAATTAAACGAAAGATACGGGAATAAGGTAGATATTTATGCTGTTAACATCACATCTGGCGACTCTATAGATGGTGTTCGGAAATTTGCTGAAACCTATGGATTTAAATTTCCAGTTTTACTTGATGTTGATGATGCTGTGTCTAATAAGTATCATATCCAAGCTATTCCAACTACCTTATTTATCAATAAAGATGGAATTATTGTTGATCAAATAATGGGTTTTTCTGGAGAAAAAATATTTGAAGAAAAATTTCAAAGACTAGTCGAAAATGAGGTTAAATAAAATAGGAAGCATTCGGAGGAGTTGAAGGCAAGGGATTCTTAGAGAACTTTATGCTTCTAGATTTTGTATATCGATGGGATTTATCATCATCCTAATTTTTAATATGAGTCACTATGGAATTAAGCAGGGTTTTTACTTTTACTTTCTTTAGCAATATCCGTCAGTGGGAAATGTTTGTGTCTTATCTAATTTGGTATTCCTTTGGAAGGATTTTATAGAAGGAATGCGTACCGACTCGCTAATGCTATTTGATGTAATCTGAATGGCACAACTCATGTCCCTGGTACTGATTTTAGGTTCCGTAATCATTAAGATAATTCAAGGAGAAAGGGCTATGCCCCTAAAGAATACAGGATGCCTGAATAGGAGACCTGTTATTGTAGAGGAAAATTGAATCCATCCTTGTCAATTCTTTGTGGGATTATTATTGATAAGTACTTTGAAGAGAGGCTGATTTACGAATCTGCCTCTTTTTTTAATAGGAAAAAACCTAAACGCCTTTTTGCTTTCTTTTTATCAACCAATAGATCACCAAAATCAACAATGAAGCTATAAATAACGAAACTTTCCCTTCAGCTTCCCAGGATAACACTTCTTTAACCGAGTAACCTTCTAGTAGCATTGCTGGAATTTTTCCTACAGCACTTGCCAAGGTAAAGTAAAGTATGCTGATTTGACTTAAGGCTGCCCCGAGATTGATCAATCCCGATGGCATAAAAGGAAATAGTAGAAGTGATACAACTAATATAAATGCCTCTTTTCCTTTTGACCGCATGAGTTTATTGAGGTATTTTGAATTCGCAGGAATGGGATGTTTCACATATTGAATTCCTTTTCTATATAAGAGAAAGCTAAGACCGGCACCTACGCACTCGCCAATATAGGAAATGAATATCCCTGTTTCAAATCCAAAAAAAGTAATATTACTAGCTGTTAAAAAAACACTGGGTATTACTCCGAATATACTTATAACAATATTAAGGATAATACTCACAAAAATTGAAAAAGGTCCCGACTGTGAAAACCAATAAAAGAATAATTCTTCCATTCTTGTACCTTTCCTAATCATTATTACATTCATTTTAACCCTAGACAGTTAATCATGACCTTCTCTTGCACAATGTGCACAGTACAGGGAATGATCTTCTTCAGGTATTTAATTTGTCTTTTGGATTAATGGATAAAACCATGTACCTTTATTAAAAACCCTAAAAAGAAATCAAAGAAATAAATGTGAAGAAAGTTTGCAGTCTTTATTAAGGTTATAATGATATTTACATTTACAACCTAAGTTATATCTGCCTTTTATAAGTCTTTTTTTTGGTTAGTTTCATAGGTATGTACAAACTTACTTTTTAGGTAGGAATCCTCTTGTCTCATTCCCTGCTTTGGATATTAATCGTTTCAGTAGGATTGTTGGTAGGCATCTTCATGTTGGGAGCGGTTTTGAACAAACAAATAAGACTAATGTCGGGTATGATGGTCTCTATGGCTACAGGAATGGTTACTGGAATCGTTGGTGGTACCATCATTGCCATATATCATTCAGGAGATTTATTTCCATCTACGGTATGGGGAATTCTTTTAGGAATACTTATTGGATTTATAACGGGACTGCCTTTCGGAATTTTAGCTGTAACAGATGGTGTATTGTCCGGTCTAATGGGAGGAATGATGGGGGCCATGCTTGGGGAAATGCTCCCCTCTGAAAATATTGAACAGCTATTAAAGATTTTATTTATTCTCTTTATCAGTGTCCATCTACTTTTGATTTATCTCCTTTTGTCTGAAATGAGAGAAAAAGAAACCAACATGATGGTCAAGTTATTGAAGAATCCCTTATTTTCTGGTGGATTTTTGATCTTCTCAATCTATTTATTAAACTTTACTGGACCAATTATGGAAAAGGATATCGGAAACGAGCAACATCAACACAGCCAGGAAATTGTACCAAAAGCAAACATAAGTAATCCCTTTTGCCTTAGAGATCAAAGCGATAGATTTTAGATATGAGCCAGGAAATATATCTATTAACCAAGGGGAAGAGTATGAATTTACATTGAAAAATGATGGGAAAGACGAGCATGATATAAATATTGTTAGTCGTGATGAGTTTTATAAAAATAATAATGCAGAAAATTTCCATAGAGAGGGTAACTTTCATATATATGCTAAAGCAGGAGAGTCTGTTTCAGCAAAAATAAACTCCCTGCCTGCGGGAAACTATATATTTTATTGTACGATTCCTGGACATAAGGAAGCGGGAATGATTGGGGAAATTAAAGTTATATAGCTAAATGAAGTATCTTGCAACCGATAAAGAAACGATCCTATATTTACTAGATAAAAAACATGGGACAATTAATTTAATAAGTAGAACCATTTCGTATTTATTAAAAGGAGGGTAAATAGAAAAACCCATCTCCAAATTAAAGTTTTGGAAATGTGTTTTCTGGGGCCAACCGTAAGTTATTATAGTTCATCCTTCATTAAACGGCCATTTTACGGCATGCTTCTGCACATCTGAAGCATACTTCCGCGCATTTTTGACAATGATCATGATCGTGCTTTTTGCATTCGTTTCCACATTCTTCACAAATGTCGGCGCAAAGCTGACAAATCTGATGGGCAAAGGGGCTGTTGGACTGCATGGCTTTAGCTGCTAATACGCAAATATCAGCACATTCCCTATCTAATCTAATACAAGAAGCCATCATTTTTAGATCTTCTTCCTTTAGGCATGCATTATAACAAGTGTTGCAGGCCTCCATGCATTCAAGACATGCTCTAATACAATCCTCATATGTGGTATTCATAATAAAACCTCCTAAGTATTTTGTGATCAACACTCATATTCTACCCAGTTCAACTATTATTTTAACGAAATATCAAAAACTCCTTAAAAACTGCACATTTTTTTGATATTTTTTCATTATGATGGTGACAGTAATTCGAAAAAGCGGTGATTAATTTGAATAAAATATCCCTGAAATTCGGGCTCTGGTTCTTAGGTGCCATGCTTATTCTTGAAATATTTTTGTTCTTTTTTCTCCATACAAGCATTGTAGATTCCAGAATAGAAGAAGAATTAGCTGCACTTCAGGCAAGAGGCAATAGTCATCGGGACGTGCTTGAAAATTCCTATAAAGAGGAAACATTACATCACATTGCTGTAATGGAAGCAAAAGCTGATACAGAGGTCATTATCACGGATCAAAATCAAAACATTATTATTACATCCTCGAAATTAGATAATGAAGAGCAAAAAATTTTAACCAAAGAAATAGGGCAAGTACCACGTGATGGAGAGACACTGGAAAACAGGTGGAAAAGTGAAAAGTATATTTCCACGGTTACTCCTTTTAAAATTAACCAAAATCAAAAAGGGTATGTGTACATGTTCCGGAGTACGGATCAGATTCAAAGTTTAATTTCAAGACTGAACCATCATTTTATTGCAGGTGCCATCATGATTCTTTCTTTAATGGCCATAACGATCCTATTTTTATCTAAAGCTTTGACGACGCCTCTGATCAGGATGAAGCGGGCTACTGAAAAGCTTAGCAAGGGTGACTTCTCTGTCAATCTCCCTGACATGGGTGATGATGAGCTGGGAGAGCTATCCAGATCCATAAAAATTCTTGCCGAGGACTTAAAACACCTAAAAGAAAAGAAATGAGTTTTTGGCCAGCATTTCTCATGAGTTAAGAACACCCCTTACCTATATTAAGGGATATGCGGATGTATCAAGGAGAAAAGATATAGACGAAACCATCCGTGATCAGTATCTTAGCATTATTTTTGAGGAAACAAAAAAATTGTCTGATATGATAAAAGATTTATTTGATTTGGCTAAGTTAGACAAAAATACCTTTGTCATAAATCGCATGGAAGTAGAGCTTTGGTTCCTTTTTACACTCTATATATGAGAAGATGCTACCTGCTTTTAAGGAAAAAGAAATGGAACTTGTCGTTGAATGCAAAAAAAATGTAAATGTCATAATAGATCCTATGAGATTTGAACAGGTAATTTTTAATTTATTAGATAATGCGATCAAATATTCAGATCCCAATACGAAAACAAGTATATCTGTAAAAAGTGAAAATGGAATGGTATTGCTGATTATAAAAGATGAGGGCTATGGGATTCCTAAAGAGGACCTTTCTTATATCTTTGATCGTTTTTATCGAGTGGATAAATCTAGATCTAGGGACACTGGAGGGTCAGGACTTGGACTATCCATCGTCAAAGAACTAATAGAAGCACACGATGGTACGATAGAGATAAAAAGTGAACAAGGAAAAGGGACAGCCTTTTATATTTCGTTAAAGGAGTTGCCGTAATGAAAACCTTATTGCTTGTAGATGATGAAGCAAGAATGCTTGATTTGTTGAATATATACTTATCTCCCGTTTATCACTGCATCAAGGTGAACTCCGGACATGAAGCCGTTGTTCATATGAAAAATTTATATGCCGATTTAATTTTATTAGATGTGATGATGCCGGAAATGGATGGTTGGAGTGCTTGCGCCAAAATTAGAGAATTCTCTAAAGTACCCATTATTATGCTGACGGCCCGAAATGAAAAATCAGATGTAGTTAAGGGTTTCCAATTAGGGGCAGACGATTATGTAACAAAACCATTTGATGAGGGGGAATTACTGGCTAGAATAGATGCACTTTTTAGAAGAATGGATGATAAAGACCCGAAGGCAGTTCATTTCAAGGGATTGAAGTGGGATGAGGAATCTCATGAATTGACGTATGAAAAACAGCAGATTCAACTCACTCCAAAGGAGTTTTCCTTACTGGGGATATTATTGAAAAACCCAAATAAAGTCTTTTCTCGGGCGCATTTACTGGAAAGCATTTGGGAGAATAAAGCTTTTACCGAGGATAGGACGATAGACTCCCATGTCCGTAATATCCGAGATAAATTAAGACAGGCAAAATTTCCTGTAGATCTGTACCTTTCAACAGTTTGGGGAGTTGGATATAAGTGGGTACCAAAGGAATAGCGAAAATCTTGTAAAGCAGAACAAATAAGACAGGAGGAATTTCATTGAAACAATTAAAATGGGGCTTATTTTCTATCACATCTATGACGTTACTTTTAGCGGCTTGCTCAATTGATGAGCAAAAGGAGTATTTTGTTAAAGCAGAGAATGAAAAAATTGAGCATATTCATGGAGCAGGATACTGGAGTGAAGAGGGAACCCCAGTTATAGCAACCCATGGAGGGCCATTCGAATATAGGGATGGGGCCTGGTACAAAACATCACGTAACAACCATGATTACATGGGATTCCAAACAATAAAAGACGGTTTTTATTCAAGCGGGCACCCAGAAGAGGGTTCTGATTTGAAAAATCCTTTAGGTCTTGTGAAAAGTGCGGACAAAGGGGAAAATATGGAAAAGCTTGCTTTCTATGGAGAAACAGACTTTCATTACTTAGGGGCCAGTTATGAAACCGGTACCGTTTATACATATAATGAAGCTAAAAATTCTAAAATAGGACCAGGCTTTTTTTATTCCAAAAATAAAGGGGAAGACTGGACACAATTAGAGCTCAACGGGATGACTTCTACCGCTATTGGGGGCCTTGATATCCATCCATCAAAGGATAACATGATTGCCATTTATGGAGAGGAAGGAGATTTTTTATCTGAAAACTATGGAAAGGACTTTTCACTAATCCCGACAACTTCGCTGGTGACTTCATTAGCCTTTAAGGAAGATTCCATGGTCTATTCCATGCTTGAAAATGACAAAGTGAGCCTTCATGAAATAAGTTTGAATGATAAAAAGGATACTTCATTAGTTGCCCCTTCTTTGGATAAGGAAAACATACCGATTTACCTAGAGGTTAACCCATTGAAAGAAGGCGAAATGATGATGGTAACCACTAATAATGATGTGTTTGTTAGCAAAGGGCTGGAGAAGAAGTGGAATAAAATCCTATCCAACGGGGAAACAGAGTAAGATGCTCAGTTTATCTTTTTCATGAGCGTGCTCCACAATTTCTGCACATATTATTGGTATGATATTGACTAAAGCCAAAGGAGGAATCTTTTACATGTTGAAAAAAAGAATGAAAATGTCCATCATCTTATCGTTATTTGCATCCCTTTTCTTAGTACTGGGTGCCTGCTCTAACGCGAATGATGAAAACAAAGAAAGCACAGAGAAAGCAGAAAACAAAGAGAACATGGAAGGCATGGATCATGGTAATATGGACCATTCTAGCTCAGAAGAAGTTCCTGAAGGTTTGAAAGAAGCAAAGAATCCAACCTATGAAGTTGGAAGTCAAGCCATTCTCGAAACAGATCACATGGAAGGTATGAAGGGTGCCAAAGCAACGATTGTGGGTGCCTATGATACGACGGCCTATGCTATTTCGTATACTCCGACAACTGGTGGAGAAAAAGTGGAAAATCATAAATGGGTTATCCAGGAAGAGATTAAAGATGCTGGTGACAAACCGTTAAAACCTGGAATGGAAGTTACAGTAGATGCAGCTCATATGAAAGGGATGGATGGCGCCACAGCTGTAATTGAATCAGCAAAAGCAACGACTGTGTATATGGTTGATTACATGCCGACTACAGGTGGAGAAGAAGTTAAAAATCATAAATGGGTAACAGAAAGTGAATTATCACCGGGAAAATAATGTTTGAGAAAAATGAACATATGTTTTAACCATAAAAAGAGCATATTCCTTAAAGGAATAAGCTCTTTTTACTTGAGGTTATTTTAAGGTTTTTTAAGCATTGAAGAGTAACTCCAAGAATCTAATCACAAAAGATTTTCGCTTATGACATCGCTAGTTCATATGCGGCTTTTAAAATAAATTAAGAAATGTTCAGGAAGACCGGGGAGATTGACGCTATTCTCCCTTCTTTTATTATTTATCCGGATTAATATGGGGAACTGTTTGGTTCTTTATTAGTTTATAAAAAGATTGAATTACAACGTAAGAGAAAGTAAATGGAACTGTGAATACGATTTCCTAACATAAATCCGATTAATATCTTGCTTTAAAAAATGGGCACCTTAGCTTTGGAGAAAGAGATGTAATTTCCTAAAGGTGAAAAAAACGTTTAGTTTTTTGAACGAATTTTTTATAAGATAGTACCTTTGGGGTTATTCGATGTTTTTTTATAAACAAATTTAGTCCTTTATTCTAATGTAAATTATCTCAATAATATTGCCTAATGATATTACTAAATCTCCATATTTTCTGCATGAATATTTTATATAATCGAATGGGTATCCATTTTTAATTAAGGAAGTCACTTGTAAATGAATTATAGGGAAACTATTATGAACCTTTTAGAAGGATGTTAAAAAATGAACTTTGACCTGTATAATTAATTTCCTTTCTGCTAAAAACGAAATATTCCTTTGGAGGGTCATTAGAATGAAAAGAAATGTATTAGTTGTTGATGATGAATGGAATATGTTAAATCTAATAAAGATACATTTATCTAATAATTATAATATTATCGTTTCGAACAATGGCCATGAGGCTTTGAAATACCTAGATAAGCAATCATTTGAATTAATTATCTTAGATATTATGATGCCGTATATAAGTGGTTGGGAAATGTGTGAAATTATTAGAGAAAAATATAATATACCGATTTTAATGCTAACAGCGCGGAATGAATTGAAAGATAAAGTTCGTGGATTAGAGATAGGGGCCGATGATTATCTAGTTAAACCTTTTGCATTTGAGGAATTGGCAGCCCGTGTTCATGCATTAATCCGAAGGTCCATAGTAAAACAAACTATTGAACCAAAAGAGCAAGTAATAATTTCAAGTGGTTTAGAAATCCATTATGAAAGCAGGAGAGTAAAAATAGAGGGTGAAATAGTGGAATTCACTCCAAAGGAGTTTGATTTATTGTGGCTATTGGCTAGTAATTCGACCCAAATTTTTACTCGTGAATTATTGCTGGACAAAATATGGGGAATACATGATGAGCGTGAATTTCGAACAGTGGATACTCACATTAAGAACATAAGAGTGAAGTTAAGGGATACTCAGTGCAAATCAAACCCGATAAAGACAGTTTGGGGAATCGGCTATAAATTTGAGGATATGGGCAAGCCATGAAGAACATCAAAATTAATAGTATAGGTAGTAAGTTAGGCATTACTATAATGATTTTATTTATGTGTATTTTAGTGCCCTTAGGCTATGTAATAGATAGAATATTTTTCGGTTTCTATTATGGTCAAACACATGAATATATTGATGAAGTTTCTTTAGACCTGACAAACTCCATAACATATCTCGATGATCAAAATGAATTGGGAATATACGAAAAAATGGCGAATCATACGAAAACTGAATTAGTGATCGTCGATAAAGCTGGTAAGGTACTTACAACCTCCAACCTTTATAAAAAAGGGACGCGTTTTAACCCTGACTTGTTGTCTAAGATTAAAAAAACGAATAAAATTCACCAGGATTATGTGGATCCAAAAACTAAAAATTTTTATTTTTTATCCGGACGCCCAATTATAATAAATGAAAATGTTGAAGGTGGAGTTTTTGTATTCTCCTCCTTAGATTCCATTCATGATTCGATTCATAAATTAAGGACTTACCTTGTTATTGCCATTTTAAGTGCATTATTGCTTGCTGCAGGTTTTACTTTCTTTGTATCCAAGAAGCTATCAAAGCCTCTTATTGATATGGAAAAGATAACAAGGCGGATCTCAAAAGGCGATCTTAATATAAATATAAAAAAATCGTCTAACGATGAAATTGGATCTCTCGCTCAAGCCATTAATGACCTTGCCATAGAACTAAAGGAATATCGGACGAATAGAAAGAAGTGAATTTTTAGCAAATATTTCTCATGAGCTTAGAACCCCTATATCTTATTTATCTGGATATGCTTCGGTGATAAGAAAAAATCTATACAATAATGACCAGGAAAAGGAAGAGTACCTATCTATTATAGAGAATGAAGCCTCGAGACTGACACTTCTCATTAATGATTTGTTTGAACTGTCAAAAATGGAAGAAAACAAGATTGAATTATATAAAGAATGGATTGATGTCGAGGAATTAATTGAAGGGGTACTGAACAGGTCCAAACTGAGCGGAAATAAGAAAAATGTTGCTTTGAAATATGAACCCGGGAAACATTTGAAAATGATTTTATCTGATGGGATGAGATTAGAACAAATCCTAACTAACCTTATCGAAAATTCTATAAGATACACAAATCATGGGGGAATTGTTATTATTTCCAGTGCAAATAAGGATTTCGTCATTATTACTATCAAAGACACAGGAATAGGGATACCTCCAAATGATTTGCCCTTTATTTTCGAGCGGTTTTATCGAGTAGAAAAATCTCGATCTAGGCAAATGGGAGGGACTGGTCTTGGACTAGCTATCGTTAGGGAGTTGGTCAACGTATTGGGAGGGACGATTGAAGTTAATAGTGCAATTGGACAAGGGACTGAATTTATCATTACCCTTCCAATAGAAGTATAGAAGTAATGTGTAGGGCTAAACAAACCGTTTAGTCTTTTTTTATGCTATGTTAAACATTTATATTGATGTATAAAAGAGGGTAAATGGACCTGAAAATTGGCTTTTGAATGCTTTCTTTAACTATGCACTCCAGATACTATGACAGAACCACATGCCATCCAACCCATTTCATAATAATAAAGAGTGCTTAAATTTTGAGTCCAGACATGCAGGAATCCCTTTCATCCATAATAGAATAATCGCGGATTTTATAATAAAGGGGGACAAACATAATTTCAGTTCTATTTTTTATGATATTCCAGTTTGGGTAATTATAAATACAAGGTACAAGCTTTTGCCTCCGAGGGATTTTAAAACCTGGGATACGCCAAAAGGTGAAGTAAGCATTTCTTATCGGGAGCATTCAGTGGTCATTACCGGGTATGATAATGATTAAATTTACTTTAATGATCTATTAACTGGCGAAAAGAATAAAAAGGCACCCATGCAAGATTTCATAGATGCATGGATGCAAATGGGAAACAGGCGATTACTTTTATTAATGAATGATCAGTTCGTTGCTAATTGCCCAATCTTTTGTCTTGATGGTTCAAATTCATATAAATGTTCTACATAAATTTGATGCCATACCATAAAGATTAAAATAGTCCATAGTTTACGGCTATTGTCGATTCTAACCTGAACATGATTGTCTAATAGTTTTAAGATTTCCTGTTTGTTAAAAATATAATCAGTAGGGCTATTATGGATTAACTGAATGGCCCAATCGTAAAGTTCTGATTTCAACCAATGGCGGATGGGGACAGGGAAACCAAGTTTCTTTCTGCTCCATACATGCTCTGGTACTATACCTTCTGCAGCTTTACGAAGGATATATTTAGTCGTGCCATTTCGTACTTTTTGATTGCTGCTAACTTTTGATGCGATATTAAAGACATGTTTGTCCAAAAAGGGTACTCTCACTTCTAGAGAGTTTGCCATGGACATTTTATCGGCTTTTAATAAAATGTCTCCCTTTAGCCAAGTATGAATATCAATATTTTGCATTTTTGTAATAACGTCATAATCTAAAGAACTTGAATAGATTGAACCCGTCACTTTTTCATTCTCCAAATTGTTTAGATAATTCACAAGCAAAAGTTTTTTCTCTTTTTCATCGAACATATTTGCGTTTCCGATATACCGTTCTTCTAAGGGTGTAACCCCCCGTTCTATAAAGCTCTTTCCTTTTACTCCATCTGGTAGTGCTGAGGAGAGGGCTATTAAAACATGTTTTACTGGAGACGGGATATAGGAAAACATGCGAAGGGATTGAGGTTCCCCTGTATATGTTATAACCGCCGAATAATTCATCTGCACCTTCACCGGACAAGGCAACCTTGACTTGTTTCCTCGCTTCCCTCGCGACAAAGTACAAAGGCACAGCAGCAGGGTCTGCTAAAGGGTCATCCATATGCCAAATGATTTTTGGTAGCTCAACAAGAAACTCTTCAGGACTTATAACATAACTAATATTTTCTACATTTAGAGCATTGGCCGTTTCTTCTGCAACGTTTATTTCGCTATATCCTTCTCTTTCAAAACCTACGGAAAAGGTTTTGATATTAGGGTTAATCTGTTTCGCTATAGAAACGATAAATGAAGAATCGATTCCTCCAGATAAGAAGGAACCAACTGGAACATCACTCCTCATATGTACGTTTACTGAGTCTATCAAGGTATCCTGTACTTCTTTGATTAACTTGGAATCTTCCGTATTTGAGGGTTGGAAATTCGGTTTCCAGTATTTATTAATGTCCATTTTTCCCCCTGGCTTTTTAGTGAAGAAATGTCCAGGTGGTAGCTTTTTAATTGATTTAGTAAGCGTTCCAGGTTCTGGTACATATTGAAAACTGAGATAATGTTGTAATGAATGTGCGTCTAACTCTTCACTGATTACCGTAAGTATACTTTTTTTCTCGGACGCAAAGTAAGTAGTTTCATCTTTCTCGCAATAGAAAAAGGGTTTTATCCCAAAGTGATCCCTTGCGCCAAAAAGTTTTTCTTCTACTTTGTCCCAAATGACAAAAGCGAACATCCCACGCAGTTTACGAACAGATTGCTCTTTTATACTACTATAGAGGGCTATAATGACTTCTGTATCAGAATCTGTCGTAAATTCGTGGCCTTTATCGATTAATCCCTTCCTTAGCTCAATATAATTATAAATTTCCCCATTAAAAATAATCCAGTATCTTTCATTTTCATATGAAAGGGGCTGATTACCATTTTCTATATCGAGGATGCTTAATCTTCTAAAGCCAAAATTCACAAATTCATCGAAAAAATATCCCTCATCATCCGGGCCTCTATGGGTAATGATGTTATTCATCTTTTTCAATTTTTCCCTTATATCTGAATGTTTGGCTTTAGGCTCATTATGAACACATCCGACAAAACCGCACATAAAATCCACCTACCTATTGTTATTTTCGTCTCAGTTCCTTGAAAACCTTTAAGGAACTACAAGAAACATAACAACAAAATATGTAGAAATTATGGAGTTTACATAAAAATTGTAATTAATTTTAGGGTGCACTATAGTCATATCGTTTTTTGGAAGAAGTTTGGGCTATTATAGTTATTTTGTCATTTATGCACACATTCTGCATAAATTTGTAATGATAATGTAAATTCAGGTAAATATGTATGTCACTTAAGGATGATAAAATTATAAAAAAGAGATTTTATCGGGGGAAAATAGTAAATGAAAAAAATTATATCTTCATTTGTTGTAACCGGTGTTGTGACTGGTTTGTTGCTTTCAAATCCATTGGTTAGTAATGCTGCATTAGGTGATCGGACGTTAAAAAGCGGTATGACTCATACAGATGTAAAACAATTACAAGAGAATTTAAAGAAAAAAGGGTATTTTAATACAGATACAACTACATATTTTGGGACAATTACTAAAAGTTCAGTAGTGAAATTTCAAAAAAGCAAAGGCTTGAAAGCTGACGGTATTGTAGGTCCGAATACATATAAAGCATTGGGCGTAAAAAAGCAGACTGCCAAACCAGCTAATGTGGGTTCAACCAATAAATCTACAGCGTTAGTGAAGGAAGCAAAAAAATATATGAATGTACCGTATGTTTGGGGCGGGAGTACGCCAAAAGGTTTTGATTGCAGCGGATATCTAAAATACGTTTTCGAAAAAAGTACAGATATCACTTTGCCAAGAACGGTATCCGAAATATATAAAAAGGGGACAAAGGTGTCCAAACCCCAAGTTGGGGATCTGGTCTTTTTTGAAACCTATAAACCTGGTGCCTCACATGCGGGTATTTATATCGGGGATAATCAATTTATACACAGCTCCTCATCTGGTGTAGGTATTTCCTCCATGGATAATAGTTATTGGGAAAAAAGATATTTAGGAGCGAAAAGAATGTTATAAAAAGATAACGGCCAGTTCTTTTATAAAAGAGACTGGCCTTGTTGTTTTTTATAGTAATCTACCAATAGGTGACGATATCGAGAAGTCCTATGATGATGATGACCACTCCTGCACATTTTTGAACGGTATTGCCAAACTTCTTCCCTTTTTTTATTAAGGATCCTTCTGCGCCAAAACTCCAAATTAATAATAGAATGATAAGGAGGGGTAAAGCAGTCCCAATCCCAAAAATGGGTATCAAGGCAAAACCGTATGTAGTCGATAATACCAAAGGCATAAGTTGTACAAAAAATAGGACAAACATGGTTGGACAAAAGGCGACAGAGTAGCTTATGCCTAATAAAAGGGCTCCTAATTTCCCGTTTGAATGTTGGAATCCCCTCCACTTAAAAAAATGCGAAACCCAAATGAATTTTAAATAACCTAATAGAAGAAGGCCAACGATTATGTTTAATAATCCAATACTTTTGCGAAAATACGCTAAATAAGTGGTTAGGGTAGATTGAAACTCTCTTCCTAATAACCAAATCAAAACTCCAAAGAGGGAATATACCACTAGTTTTCCCAGGATGAATAAGGATATTTCCACCCAAGGGGTTTTCTTCCCCACTGCCTTATTTCCGAAATAGGCTATAGAAGTGAAATTTCCAGTAATCTGACATGGTGCTAAGGAACCGAGGATACCTAATAGTAAGGCTCCTATAAGGGGAAAGGCCATTGAACTATTCGTCAATTGTAAGATAGGATCAGAGAAAAATTGGCTAATTTTATTTAGGAAGTCGTACATGAATATCTCCTTTCAAGAATCGATGCCTTATTTTAGCAAATGTTTTTCAAGAAAGTATGCAGAAAAGATTTTTTTATATTCTTCACCTATTTTCATTGAACAGGATTCTTTACCTTAAAAAATATGATGTTAAATTCTAAGGATAACTAGTATAATGAGTTAAAATATTATATTGTAAGCAAACTAGGTGCCCTTGTAAAAACGAGGGGTAATAGGGAATCGGGTGTAAGTCCCGAGCGGTCCCGCCACTGTAATTAAGGAGTTCTCTATCATTTATGTCACTCAACGATATAGTTGGGGAAGACGATAGAGTGCGATGATCTAAAAGCCAGGAGACCTACCTAGATTGCACACCGAACTCTTCGCGGAAAGGAGTGGTGTACGAAAATGAAGCGACAATTATATTCTGCCAATTTGTCGTCTATTTACACGTACCCATAAAGCCCTCAATCTGTCAAAGGTTGAGGGTTATTTAGTGTTAATTGTATTCATACGACTAGGAGGATATTATGTATGGAAAATCTGTCACTTATATTTTTTGTTTTTGTATTAGGTCTTCGTCATGGGTTAGATGCGGATCATTTAGCCTTTATCGATGGACAAACCCGATATAATTGGAGAATGGGCAGTCCAGTGGCCCGGTGGGTAGGGACATTGTTTGCTTTTGGTCATGGAGGGGTAGTCGCGATTATAGCTGTAATTCTTGGGATGGTAATGAACGACTTTACATTTCCTGCTTATTTTAATCAATTTGCATTATGGGTCTCAATCACTTCTCTATTTTTAATAGGAACAATGAATATCTATAATCTTCTACGTACAAAAGCTAATAATGATGAGTTTCAACTGTGTGGGATAAAGGGGAAATTCATTTCGAAAATTGCGAAGGGAACAACTAATCCTTTTCTCATTATTTTAGTGGGGGCTTTATTTGCTCTAGCTGCTGAGACTGTAAGTCAAACAGCTATTTGGTCCCTTGCGGCCGGTAATTCGGGTGAGTACATGCCTTTGGTTTTGGGACTTGTTTTTATGTTAGGGATAATGATTACCGATACGATTGATTCATTGGTTGTGTATCGAATGATTAATCAAACTAACAAGCTCGGACAATCAGCTTCAAGAGTAATGGGATGGATGATTGTCGTTCTAGCATACGGAGTGTCCTTTTATCAAGCCTTCACATTTTTTAATCCTTGGGCGGAGCTTGATTTTGAAATTCTAGGAGTTGTACTTTTTCTTTCATTAATCTTTTCTTTTGTATTTGTAAGTGTACGGTCTAGGGGAAAGACTATTGAAATAAATAAAAACTAATAGTTATTTCCACAAGGACAGGTTTTATCCATTTTTCGAATGATTGTTATAGTGTTGAGAGCTGTTCTATAATGAAGCGCGAGAGATAACTAAATGATATGAACTAGGGAAGCTATTAACGATTCTTGTTAACAGCTTTTTTCGTCTTTAAACCAACAAAGCCAGACCATAAGGAGAATATCCTTTCTTTTCTTGCTTTCTTTGTTGAAACTGATAAAGCTGATCAATAATAAGAAGGTTAAGGAAGCTCCAATAATGACAACCATATTGCCCTGGAATACAGAAGGAGCTTCTGCACCAATTTCAAATCCATCAGCTAGAGTCCCAACAAATAAAAATAAAAGCAGTCCTACGGTAAGGGCAAGGATTGAATTAATCCACTTTCGTGAGAAACGTTTCATAAATGGATACCACAATAAACCTAAAGTAATCGGGACAATCCCAACGTAAAAGCCTATTAAGCCGTAGTTCAAAACATTGCTCCAGTTGGTTTCTGGAGTAAGCGTAGCAACTGCAACTTCACCTTCCGTGATAATCCCATTCTCTGTGATTAATTTAATGGTATGTGGATCACCTTCCACCCATGGGTAAGCGATGGTCACCATTCCTTCTTCAAATCGTTCAAGTTTTGCTTGAGGAGAGACACTGAAATTCCACACCGAATCATTGAACAAAGATCCTTAAGAACGATATATTGAAGCAAAAAGGGTGGGAATGGATCTAATCCTTTCCTTATCCATAGGGAATCATCCAAGAGTTATAAAAAATACTATGTCCAATAACTATTTTTTAAGTATAAATAAAAAGGGCTTTACATACCATAGAGGGGTATAGTATTATTTCGTTAAAGGAGTTGAGAAAAATTGTCAATGAATTCAGATAGTCTTGATAATATTGTTGAAATCGATTCATGTTGCTCATCAGAAAGTGAAAGGAAAAGTCACCATTCAGATAATGTGAAAAATAATTTAGTAACAAGATTAAATCGAGTTGAAGGACAAATCCGAGGAATAAAAGGGTTAATTGAAAAAGATACGTACTGTGACGATGTAATTACACAAATAGCTGCGACCCAATCAGCTTTAAATAGTGTTGCCCGAATTTTACTGGAGGGTCATTTGAAAAGCTGTGTTCTTGAAAGAATTCAAGAGGGAGATACAGAGGTTTTAGATGAGGTACTGGTTACATTTCAAAAATTAATGAAAAAATAGAAGGAGTTTGAGTTATTATGGAAAAAAATACTTTAAATGTTAAGGGTATGTCTTGTGGACATTGCATTAAAGGGATTGAAGGTAGTGTAGGGAAATTATATGGAGTTAACTCTGTGAAAGTAAACTTGGATTCAGGAACTGTTGAAGTGGAATTTAATTCAAATGAAGTAACCCTTGATTCTATTAAGGAAACAATTGACGACCAGGGTTATGATGTACAATAACATGAATAAAGAACGTGCTGATTAAAGCACGATTTCTTTCTGAAATTCATATACTATACCAGGGTATGGTTTATATTATTAAAATAGATCATCTAACATAAATTAAGGAGGACAAAAGAATGGAGAATGTAATATTAGCAGTGAAAGGAATGTCATGTGGGCATTGTATTAATTCAATTGAAGGGAACGTAGGAAAAATGAATGGAGTTCATTTTGTAAAGGTTCACTTAAATGAAGAAAAAGTAGATGTATCATTTGATTCGAAAGTAGTTTCTTTAAAGGGGATTACTGACATTATAGAGGACCAAGGTTATGATGTAGAGCTGAGTAAATTACCTAAAGATCAAAGTTGTCACTAAGGAATTGAAAAAACGTGCTGTCTCGCCCCGGCACGTTTTCTTCCCTAAAAAATATACCCCACTGTAGTATGTGGTGATAGGAGTGTAATGAGATGAGCGATAAAAAAGAAACAACACTTCAAATAGCTGGCATGACGTGTGCTGCCTGTGCAGTGAGAATAGAAAAAGGTCTCAAAAAAATTGATGGAGTAGAAGATGCAAGTGTGAATTTTGCTTTAGAAAAAACAAAAGTAACTTTTGATCCATCCAAATCAAGTGTTAACCAACTTAAAGATAAAGTTGAATCCTTAGGGTTTAAATTGGTTAGTGAAAAAGCTGAATTTGATATATCTGGTATGACATGCGCAGCATGTGCTAACAGGATTGAAAAACGTTTAAACAAGTTGGATGGAGTACAAAATGCAACTGTAAATTTCGCTTTAGAATCAACCCTTGTAGAATATAATCCTGATGAAGTTTCGGTCCCAGATATGAAGGATGCCATAAAGAAATTGGGTTATCGTTTAGAACATAAGCAAGAAACTACAGGCGAAAAGGTTGATCATAGACAGAAAGAAATTGAGAAACAAACAGGAAAATTCATATTCTCTTCTATTTTGTCCATCCCTTTACTTTGGGCGATGGTCAGTCATTTTGAATTTACATCTTTTATTTGGCTACCAGAGATGTTCATGAATCCATGGGTGCAACTCGCACTTGCGACTCCTGTTCAATTTTTAGTTGGAGGTCAGTTTTACGTAGGCGCCTTTAAAGCATTAAGGAATAAAAGTGCAAACATGGATGTTTTAGTTGCACTTGGAACCTCTGCAGCTTATTTCTATAGTGTTTACTTAAGCATTCTGTCAATAGGGTCCGATGCTCACATGGTTGAATTATATTTTGAAACAAGTGCAGTGTTAATTACTCTCATTATATTAGGTAAGTTATTTGAAGCAAAAGCAAAGGGACGTTCTTCGGAAGCCATTAAAAAGCTTATGGGTTTGCAAGCCAAAACAGCCACTGTTTTAAGAGACGGTCAAGAAATGAATTTACCTATCGAAGAGGTAATAGCTGGAGATATCGTTTATGTTAAACCAGGTGAAAAGGTACCTGTAGACGGAGAAATATTTGAAGGGAGATCTGCCCTAGATGAGTCAATGATTACAGGTGAAAGTATTCCTGTTGATAAAACAGTAGGAGATTTAGTAATTGGCTCAACCATTAACAAAAACGGGTTTCTGAGGGTTAAGGCAACAAAGGTAGGAAAGGATACCGCCTTAGCTCAAATTATCAAAGTAGTCGAAGAAGCACAAGGAACAAAAGCGCCTATTCAACGCTTAGCCGATGTCATCTCAGGAATATTTGTCCCTATTGTAGTGGGTATAGCGATTATTACGTTTTTGGTGTGGTACTTTGTTGTAAGTCCGGGAGAGTTTGCAGTAGCTCTTGAAAAGTTAATTGCCGTATTAGTTATCGCATGTCCATGTGCTCTAGGCCTAGCTACTCCTACGTCCATTATGGCAGGGTCAGGTCGAGCAGCTGAATATGGGATTTTGTTTAAAGGCGGGGAGCATCTTGAAACGACCCATCGATTGGATACAGTGATCCTTGATAAAACGGGAACTGTAACAAATGGAAAACCAACACTTACAGATGTTATTCTTTCAAATGGATTTGAAGAAAAGGAATTTTTAAAGTTAGTCGGTGCTGCAGAAAGAAATTCTGAACATCCGTTAGCTGAGGCAATTGTTGAGGGCATTAAAGAAAAAGGTATTGCACTAGGCAGCTCTGAACATTTCGAAGCCATTCCTGGCTTTGGAATCGAATCTAAAGTTGAAAGCAAATCCTTGCTTATCGGAACGCGCCGACTTATGGAGAAAAATAACATTGATTTTGGGAACATATTACCTAAGATGGAAAACTTAGAAAAGCAAGGTAAGACCGCAATGCTAGTCGCAATTGATCATCAATTTGCTGGAGTGATTGCAGTTGCAGATACAATTAAGAATACTTCTCAAAAAGCGATTGAAAGGCTAAAAAATATGGGTCTTCAGGTTGTTATGATTACAGGGGATAACAAGCAGACAGCTCAAGCGATTGCAAATGAAGTCGGAATTGACCATGTTATAGCAGAAGTCTTGCCAGAAGGAAAGGCAGAGGAAGTTAAAAAGCTTCAAAAAGCTGGAAAGATAGTGGCGATGGTCGGTGATGGAATTAACGATGCACCAGCGTTAGCTACTGCAGATATTGGCATGGCCATCGGTACTGGTACTGATGTAGCAATGGAAGCTGCTGATATTACCTTAATCAGAGGAGACTTAAATAGTATTGCCGATGCCATCTTTATGAGTAAAATGACGATTCGAAATATCAAGCAAAATTTATTTTGGGCATTTGCTTATAATGCTATAGGAGTTCCAATTGCAGCACTAGGATTTCTGGCACCATGGCTGGCAGGAGTAGCAATGGCATTTAGTTCAGTTTCAGTTGTTTTAAACGCACTCAGATTACAAAGGATTAAGTTAAAAGGATAATCTATCTATTTAAAAGAGAGGGTTTTTTCATGAGACAAAAAAACATGTTGACCTGGGCGATTTCAGCCATTGTGTATCTTGGATTAGTAATTGGCGGTTATTCCATATATGCAAGCTTGAACAGTAATAACGATCACACGGATACCCATGCGGTAAAAACAAATGGTAACGAGGAAAAAGAATCTATTAATGAGCAAGCACATAACGATAATCATACGAGCAAAAAAAGTGATGGTAAGGATTCAGGGCATTCAAATCATGTAGCTCATTCAGAAAGTGAAGTGGTCACAAACGTAAAATATGAAGAAGGTTTAATTACCATTGATGTGAAGGATAAAGATCAAAATTCACCTAAATTAGAAATATCACATGAAAAGATTATGCATTTAATTATTGTAAGTGCCGACTTAGAAGATTATTACCATCTACATCCTGAGAAAAAAGGAAATGGCATATATACTCAGAAATTCGACCTACCTGAAAACTCTTATAAAGTGTTTGTCGATATTAAACCAAAAAACCTTGCCTATCAGGTTAGTTCGGTAGAACTGCAGGTGGGTAAAGGTCATGGTGAACATGTGAAAAACTCACTAAAGGTTGATACAAACTTAACAAAAACAATCAATGAAAAAACAGTTGAATTAACAACTACAGAGCTAGGATTAAACAAAGATGTGACGTTAAGCTTTGATACGAAAGGGATTACTCCAGAGCCCTATCTGGGGGCTTTAGGCCATGTTGTTATTTTGGATGATAAGGGTGAGAAATTTGTTCATGTGCACCCTACATCAGAAGAAAAGACACAATTTGAAACAAAATTTGATAAGCCTGGGATCTACAAAGTGTGGGGAGAATTTAAATTTGATGGTAAAGTCAATAGCTATCCATTTGTTATAGAGGTCAAATAAAAAGGAAAAACAAAGGGGGATTTTTATGAACTTAGATGGGATTAGCAAACATCTATTAATTTGCAACGGGAAAACATGCACGAAAAATGGAGCAGAAGAAGTAACTGAGACCATTAGAGGAGAATTGAAAAACTTAGAGCTGCAAAAGGAGATTCACACAACAAAAACTTTATGTAACGGCCAATGCAAGTATGGTCCGATCGCTGTTCTATATCCACAAGGAACCTGGTATAAAGAAATGAATAAAACAAAAAGTGAAGAACTTATTCGTCAATTGAAAGAAAGCGACAATGTTCATTTAGGTTCTGAACTTTATTACCATGATGGGAAAACATTTAAGAACCATGAAAGTGAACTGTAACATCTTATCTCTATATAGAAAAAGGCGTTTCTGTAATAACAGGGCGCTTTTCTGGAAGAAAAAAATGTGCGATTTCAATAATCTGGAAGTAGTGGAATAAGAAAATTTTTTATGGACTGATCGTTTTTTACCGATCAGTCCATATTTCTACCAATAAAGTTTACCCTATTTAGAATGTGAAGGTTTCTACTTAAACTAACGGGGCAGGTTAGCATTCCTGTAGAACGTTAATTATCAGCTTATTTGCGTGATGAAATGATGGTTGAAATAAAGTTTTAATGTAAGAATAATGGGGTAGTAAATGTTTACAGAGGAAAAAATGGGGTAATGAAAAGGGTTTGGTGGCTAGTGGGATATTTAAAACGGGTAGTTACCTATTGTTCAAAGCAGGACAGTAATGTTAATCAAGAAATTAGTTTTAGAGAATTTAACGGTACTAAAGAATTATCATTGACCTGTACTGGGATTAAAGATAGTTGCAAAGATTGTTTCATCGTTAAACTTTATAGAGAACCTATGGAAACTGATTGTACTAAGGTACGTTAGCTGTAGACCAGAGCAGTCTTTAAGGCAGCTTTTTCTTTATGGAATAACGGGGCAGCATTCCTGTAAT
>NZ_JAGGQN010000006.1:0-25127 GCF_018613275.1 Bacillus sp. ISL-4 | reverse complement strand
TGAGCCAGGATCAAACTCTCCGAAGAAATGTTTGACTTGCTCATTTGCTTTTTTGATAGTGTGTGCTCACTTAAAATTTAACGTTGGCGCTTTGTTTTGTTCAGTTTTCAAAGAGCAATAATGGAGCGGGTGAAGAGAATCGAACTCTCATCATCAGCTTGGAAGGCTGAGGTTTTACCACTAAACTACACCCGCATTTAATTTCGAAATATTTTAAGAAAGAATGGTCGGGAAGACAGGATTCGAACCTGCGACCCCTTGGTCCCAAACCAAGTGCTCTACCAAGCTGAGCTACTTCCCGTAAAATATGGTGCGCCCGGCGGGAGTCGAACCTACAACCTTCTGATTCGTAGTCAGATGCTCTATCCAATTGAGCTACGGGCGCTAATTTCTATGATGTTATTGGTGCGGCCGAGAGGAGTCGAACCTCCACGGGGTTTCCCCCACTAGGCCCTCAACCTAGCGCGTCTGCCATTCCGCCACGACCGCGAAAGCGACTTTGTAAGTTTAACACCTTTTCAACTTGATGTCAAGAAGAAAATATCAGTGCGGGTGAAGGGACTTGAACCCCCACGCCTTGCGGCGCCAGATCCTAAGTCTGGTGCGTCTGCCAATTCCGCCACACCCGCGAAAATAAATGGTGAGCCATGAAGGATTCGAACCTTCGACCCTCTGATTAAAAGTCAGATGCTCTACCAACTGAGCTAATGGCTCTAAATAAAATGGCTGGGCTAGAAGGGATCGAACCTTCGCATGACGGAATCAAAATCCGTTGCCTTACCGCTTGGCTATAGCCCAATAAACAATTACTAATTAACAGCCAGAATAATATTATATCACAATAACATTATTTTAGCAAGTGTTTTTTAAAAATGGCGGTCCCGACGGGAATCGAACCCGCGATCTCCTGCGTGACAGGCAGGCATGTTAACCGCTACACCACGGGACCAGCATTATGATCATGTATATGAAAGTGACCCATACGGGATTCGAACCCGTGTTACCGCCGTGAAAGGGCGGTGTCTTAACCGCTTGACCAATGGGCCTTGATAAAATATGTAACTGGCGGAGAAGGAGGGATTTGAACCCTCGCGCCGCTTACGCGACCTACACCCTTAGCAGGGGCGCCTCTTCAGCCTCTTGAGTACTTCCCCAAAAAAATGGCTCCGCAGGTAGGACTCGAACCTACGACCGTTCGGTTAACAGCCGAATGCTCTACCACTGAGCTACTGCGGAATAATAAAAATTGGGTTCCTTTTTCACGCTCAAGGACCTTAGTGTTTGTCGTTAAGACAAGTTGTTATCTTGTCGACTCTTATGATTATAAAGAGGTTACAACTTAAAGTCAAGAGTTCTTTTATGTTTTTTTATATTTTTGTTATTCACTCCTTAAACCCTTGATAAATCAATGATCCACGACATTTACCACACACGAAACGGCTAGTGTCGATTCGTTTTTTTCTTATATATACCTGCTGACAGTCTTCACATTTATATTGAATAGTATTCATCTTTTTCTTTAATTGGTTAGATGGCAGCGGCTCGCAAAATCTTGGTGCCCCCACTTTTTTGAGTAAATGCTTAAAGTCCGCATCACGATGCTGGTACCCTTTCTTCTCAATGTGCAAATGATAATGACACAATTCATGCTTAATGATTCCAATCATTTCTTCCACCCCGCGTTCATCAAGATACTTCTTATTGATTTCTATATTGTGTGAACGGAGCAGGTATCGTCCTCCTGTTGTTCGGAGACGTGGATTAAAACTGGCTTTGTGTTTAAAGGCCTTTTTAAAGTCTTTCATCGAAATTTCTTCTACTAGTTTTTGCAATTGCCGATTATCCATTTCCCCCTCCCTTTCTTTGGTAACATGACAACCCATTATAACATAGACTAATAATACAATAGGAAACTAAGGGAGGAAAAGCTATGCCTAATTGGTTCCAGAATCAAATCCGTAAAGCCTTTTATGAAAAGGATTATTATCAAGTGAAGATGTTGAATCAATGTTGGTTTTTTTATCAAAAGAAAGAAAGTCTCAGGGTATAGATTCAACTGTGCCCCAAATATAAATACATCGCTTCAAAAAAACCCCTTCTAATATAGAAGGAGCTTACCATAGGCTAGTTTTGATCCTTGGGCTCGAGCATCGTTAAAGATACCCTTTGCTTTTTGGGGTCAACCAGTTCGACCCATACCGTCACAACATCCCCAACGGCAACTACATCCAATGGGTGTTTTACAAACCGGTTGCTCAGTTTGGAGATATGTACCAGTCCATCCTGTTTGACACCGATGTCCACAAACGCACCGAAATCCACAACATTCCTCACTGTACCTTGTAATTCCATCCCAGTTTGCAGATCCTCCATTTTTAGTACATCCTGCTTAAGCAGTGGTTTTGATAATTCATCGCGAGGATCTCTTCCCGGTTTCATCAAATCATCTATGATATCTTTAATCGTGATTTCCCCAATTTCCAATTCATCGACCAAATCAGCCGGATTTAGTTTACCCAACTCTTCATTCAATGCATCACTGCCTAAATCCTCAGATGTAAACCCCATTTTCTTTAATAATTTATTCACGGCACTATAGTTCTCAGGGTGTATCGCGGTTTGATCCAAAGGTTCATCTCCATTAATGATACGTAGGAACCCTATACATTGTTCATATGTTTTGGCACCAAGCCGGGGAATTTTCTTTAATTGCTTCCTGCTTGAAAACTTCCCTTCCTCTTCCCTTTTCTTCACAATATTTTGAGCAACCGATTTTGATAAACCAGCTACATATTGTAATAGAGACGATGAAGCGGTATTGACATTCACTCCCACTTGGTTAACAGCTGTTTCCACTACAAAGGTGAGAGATTCCGTTAACTTTTTCTGGGACACATCATGTTGATACTGACCTACCCCCACGGATTGGGGGTCAATTTTAACAAGTTCGGCAAGGGGATCTTGAAGCCTCCTGCCTATCGAAACTGCGCTTCTCTGTTCTACTTGAAGATTCGGAAACTCTTCACGGGCTATATCCGAGGCTGAATACACGCTGGCTCCCGCTTCATTAACAATTATATATGAAATGTTCCCCTTCACTTCTTTTATAATATCTGCAATGAATTGCTCTGATTCACGTGATGCCGTACCATTGCCGATTGCCACGATCTCAACCGAGAACCGCTGAAGTATTTCGATCGTTTTTTCACGGGAAGCATTAAGCTTCGCAGCAGGAGGATGCGGATAGATTACACTGATATCGAGTACCTTTCCGGTTTCATCGATGACAGCCAACTTACACCCAGTCCGATATGCCGGATCTAAGGCTAGGACCACTTTCCCTTTAAGCGGGGGCTGCAAGAGCAGGTTCCGGAGGTTTTCAGAGAAAATATGGATAGCTTGATCCTCAGCCTTTTCCGTCAGCTCTTTTCTGATTTCCCGTTCTACAGAAGGCATGATCAAACGTTTGAGTCCATCCTCAATCGCAGATTTAAGAACAACTTGGGCTTCAGATTTGTTGTTTTTAATGATTTTCCGTTCCAGATGACCAATGATTATTTCAGTCCGAGGATGAATGGAGATTCGTAAAACCTCTTCCTTTTCACCTCTATTCAGCGCCAACACCCGATGTGGTACAATTCTTTGAACCGGCTCCTCATATTCATAGTACATCTCGAAGATATTTTTCTCGTCCTTCTCTTCATTTTTCACAGTTGAAACCACTTTTCCAGCTTTGAAAATTTCAGCCCTTATCCACTTCCTTAATTCTGCATCATCGGAAATATGTTCAGCTATGATATCCTGCGCTCCTGTAATAGCCTCTTCAATAGATGAAACTTCTTTTTCTGCCGATATGAATTCTGCAGCTTTTTCGCTAACTCGGGCATGCAATTGACATTCCAAAAGCCAATTAGCCAATGGTTCAAGACCCTTTTCTTTAGCGACTGTTGCTTTCGTTCTCCTTTTTTGTTTGAATGGCCTGTATAAATCCTCGACTTCCTGCAGTTTTGTCGCTTTTTCGATTTGTCTTGTTAATTCTTCCGTCAATTTCCCCTGTTCACCAATCGAACGCGTAACTTCCGCTTTCCTCTGGCCAAGGTTTTCTAAATAGTTCCATCTTTCCATAATGGAACGAATCTGCACTTCATCAAGTGAACCCGTCATTTCTTTTCTATACCGCGCAATAAAGGGGACAGTATTACCCTCTTGAAGCATCTGTATGACGTTTTGGACTTGATGATTTTTCAAAGTTAGCTCATTTGATATTTGTTTAATCAATTCTTTTAATGTATCTTCTACGACGATCATTATGTTTACCTCCAACGTTTTGATCTGATATATATAGTCTAGCAAATGAGAGATGAAGTTGCGAATTCCATACAAAAAAGCTCACTTCCGAACTACGGCGAAAGTAAGCTTCCTAAAATGAAAGTTGTATCATCTGCAGTTAATGGACTGCTTTTTAATATGCATTGGGCGTTCTTATCGATAGGGACCAGCCTTTTCAAAAAAGTTTTAGCTCCCTTAAGTTCTAAACCATCGGAATGAAGAATGAATTTTGCATTTGGTTCATATTTGTATCTCTGCGTCCTGTATTTCTGTTTCCTTCCTGATAAATACCCTGTAACAGGTAAAGGATAAACGAGTTTATCGTCACTTGGATTATACAGGAAAAAGCGGATGTTACCAACTGAACTGTATACAAATTCATTCTTGTCATAAAAAATCTTCAAAATGGAAACGGCTGCTCCACGTTTATCGATTAAAACTTGATTGCACACGGCCATTAGTGAGTCGACATCCAACTCATGATTACGTTTAACTTCCTCGATGACGGCATGGGAGGAATCGTAAGCATTTTTCCCGCTGCCCAGACCATCTGCCAGTACACAGACAAAGTATTCTTTCGTATGAAGAAAAAAGTAATCATCACCACAGTAAACCATCCCGTTTTTAGACGATTGAGAGACAAGGACTTCTATTTTTTCTCCCCTCAGAATATCTTTGATCACTGAATTAACTCCGAGTTTTCAGCATTAATGGCTTCTTGAAGTTTCTTGATCGCGCGGCGTTGGAGCCTTGACACATGCATTTGGGAAATCCCAAGTTTATCGCCCGCTTCTTTCTGACTTAAATTCTCTAAATAAGTATGTTGAATGATCATCTTTTCACGGTCACTCAGCACATGCAGCACCTTTTCAAGTACAAGTCTCTGATTGACCTTTTCAAAACCTTCATCGACATTCCCGAATATATCAAGCAATGTGACAGTACCGCCATCAGAATCCGCCTCAATAGAATGATCCACGGATAAAGCTTGATAGCTTTTTCCCATTTCCATCGCCTCTAAAACTTCTTCTTCAGTCACGCCTATACTATCGGCTATTTCATCTATTCTTGGTGAACGATGCAGAGTTGTAGTTAATTCCTCGACAGTCACCCTGATTTTCGGACCAAGTTCCTTAATTCTCCTTGGCACATGGACACTCCATGTTTTGTCACGCAGGAACCTTTTGATTTCGCCGATTATAGTAGGGACAGCAAATGCCTCAAAGCTCTTACCGAAAGATTCATCATATCGTCGAATGGCACCTAACAAACCAATCATGCCGACTTGGGAGATATCCTCCTGAAATGATTTCCCTTTCGCATATTTACGGGAGATTGTTTCAACCAAACTTTTATAATGGATGACTAGATTGCTCTGTGCTTCCTCATCTTGATTCTGCTGGTAAGCTCTAATCCATTCATTTACCTGTTCTCTTTGTGCCTGGTTAGGTTGAGACTGTTTTTGCATCCATCTCCACCTGCTCTCCTTCTAAAAACTTAGTCATAAATACTGTAACCCCATCATGCTGATGAATTTTCACATCATCCATCAGAGTTTCAATAAGGTAGAGACCCAAGCCTCCTTCTCTCAAAAGTTCGACTTTTTGTCCATTTTCGTATGGACCGATTCCTTGACGAACCTCTTCGAAATTACAGCTCTTACCACTATCAGAAACCATGACCTCCAAGCGGTCAGGATAAAGGCCGAAACTTACTTTCACTTCACCTTTTTCAGAATCTTTATATGCATGCTGTACCGCATTTGTACAAGCCTCACTTGTAGCGATTTTCAAATCCTCAATTTCATCATACGCAAATCCCATCCGGCTTCCTATCCCAGAAAGCGTTAAACGAATGACACCGATGAATTCTGGTTTTGCAGGTATTTTCATTTCGATGTAATCATATACTTGACTCATTCTAACCCACCCTCTGTACCACTTTTTATATCAATGATATCTGCAAGACCTGTTATATCAAATAAACGTCGTAACCTTTCTGATAAGCCAACTAAAGTGAATTCGCCATTATGTGCCCTTACGCTTTTAAAAGCACCGACAAACACCCCAAGTCCCGTACTATCCATATAAGAAACTTCAGTTAAATCAATAGTAATCGAAACATTATCCTGCTCCGAAATCGGAAATAGTGATTCTCTTAATTTCGGTGCAGTATATGCATCGATTTCACCTTTAAGTTTTACAATAAATTCAGAATTTAATTCATTAACATCTACAGTTATATTCATCAATGACCCACCTCTTCAAATCCTCTTCATTTCTATATCTATACCCAGCAGAAAAAATACTAAACATTTGATTTTAAAATTATTAATGTAAAATCATCCCTCAGTTGGAAGTTCTGCATTTTCTCCAATTGTTTATATATATTATTCACCATTTCCTGGGCTTGCAAATGCATATTCTTTTTAATGAAACCAATAAGTGTTTCCCTTTCTATGAACCCATCATTCGTCCGGCACTCCGTTACTCCGTCAGATAATAAAATGATCATGTCTCCATGATTCACCGTTTTTTCATATTGGCGATACCTTGTTTTTTTATCAACGCCAAGCAACAAGCCCTTTGCATCCAAATCGCTAAAAGTACCCGTTGCGGCGTCATAGTAAAAACCAGGTTCATGTCCGGCAGAAGCATAGGAAAATTGCCTGTCATGCGGATCATATAAGCCATAGAACATGGTTATGAACATGCTTGGATCCACATTATGCTCCACAACACGGTTCAAACTCTCAAGCACACTATTCGGTTCATGACGATGCTCCGGAAGACTGTCCATCGCATATTTGATCATCGACATGCACAACGCAGCAGGGATCCCCTTTCCAATGACATCGGCTATCCCTACCCCTATCCGCTCATTTTCATCTTGGACGAAGTGATAGTAATCCCCGTTCATCTGCCTCGCCGGAACACTGATCACTCCTATTTCAAGAGCTTTGATATCAGGAATCTTCGTTTCCAAAAGAGTATGTTGAACGTTTGCCGCTATCTCGATTTCCGTTTTCAGTTCCTGCTGCTGATGTCTAAGGCTTTGATGTTCACGGTATGCAATGCCGTAGCCCATCATGACTTCTAGCAGAAAATCGAAAGAATCCAATACTTTTCCCGGTAATTCCGGGTAAAGTTCCATCAAGTTATTTTTATGCATACTGATGATTTCTTCTGGAGATATATTGTATTTGATATGTAGGCGGCTAATCTTTTGCCCTTGGTAGAGTGCCTGCTCATTTTGGTCTTTAAGATAGGTAGAAAGCGCCTCATGATACTTTTTCTCCATGTTCTCTCTAATGTCCATAGTCCCCCCCCTAACGGAGCCATTTCGTAGCGATAATCTTAGTCCCTTCACCTGGTATCGATTCGATATCAAAGTCATCCATTAAACGTTTGGCTCCAGGAAGGCCTGCGCCCAGTCCCCCCGAGGTGGTATATCCATCTTCCATGACTCTGCGGATATCCTCAATTCCCGGCCCTTGGTCCTCTGCAATGATTTTCAATCCTGACTTCCCATTTATATTTAGCTTTTCTATGCTAACACTGCCTTGTCCAGCATATAGGTATATGTTTCGGGCCAATTCGCTAATGGCCGTCGTGATCCTGGCCTGGTCTACAGTACCGAACCCCAACTCTTTAGCGACATTTCTTCCGAGCTGCCTTGCAGCTACGATGTCCCATTCATTTATGATTTTTACGCAGGATTGGAACTCCATTCTTTAATCCCCCAATTCCTGTTGTAATTTCTCCAGGCCTTTCTCTAAGTCTAATGCTGTCAGAACATCATCGAGACTAATTCCCAGTTCAATTAATGTTATTGCAACAGCTGGCTGGATTCCCGTAATTACAACTTTGGCCCCCATAAGCTTAGACATGCTAAAGACATCGCCTAATACCTTTGCGATAAAAGAATCAATAAAATCTATTGAGGTAATATCTATAACAACGCCATTCGCGCTTGTTTCATGAATCTTATGCAGTAAATCCTCTTGAAATTGAAGAGCTGTCGCATCATCCAATTCCCACTGTATAGAGACTAACAAGCAGTCATAAAGCTTTAATATCGGAATCCTCATACTTATCCCTCCACCTTTACGATCTTACGGCTCGTTAATTCCAACGCAACTTCTATCCCTTTTTTTAACGTATTTTTTGTAATCACTTCGTTTAAATTAATTCCAAGATTAACGATGGTTTGGGCTATTTCAGGGCGGATGCCGCAAAGTATACATTTGGCGCCCACCAATCGGACCGCTTCCGCAGCTTGAATGATATGATGGGCAACCATCGTATCCACGACCGGCACACCCGTTATATCGATAAGAACAACTTCAGATCTATGCTTAACCACGCCAGTCAACAAGTTTTCCATTATCTGTTTGGCACGTTCCGTATCAATCGTACCAACCAGCGGCATTACCGTAATGCCTTCCAATACAGGAATGAGCGGAGCCGAAAGTTCTTGCAACGCTATTTTTTGCATGGAAACCGTTCTTTCCCAAGTTTGAGTATATATATTGACTATTTCATTATTTATCGGTGTGGCCCATTTATCCAAATGGTTAACAAGATTGACTTGATTATCAGGAGTAACCAGACCCTTTTCCACCATTCCATTAATGACAATTAAAGTGAATTTATGAAGTCCTTCATTGACGAAAGTAAGAGGCCATCCCAATTGGACGACTTTCTCGGCAAAATCAGAAAGCTTCAATGTGAATTCCTTGTTTTTACTATCAACGTTCGTGATAATCATATCTATAAATTCACCGCTCGTTTGCGTGAACATTCGATCTGAGACGACTTTAATTAATCTTTCGTCCGTACTTTCCTTCATGATGCCCATCCACTCAGTAAGGATGTAATCTTGATTTTGCTTAATAAAATCGTAAACCAATTGATTCATAATATCCTCCCATTCTAACACAATTGCTATGTTTCCCCGTCCTCGTCACAAGGATGTTAATTAACTGTAATCTTATTCCCATCTGGATTTTCTTCGAGATTCCCAACTACACTTTTCTTTTTTTAGGTATTTACAACATAACTACATACCCAAAATTCAGCTAAGAAAAACATCAATTAAAGAAAAGTTAGGGAGGTACTATAAAAAACAATGAACGTTCGATTCAATATCTAACTGTATAATGTTTTTATTCGTCAATTTTTTCATATTTCCTGCTGATACTTTTTGGACATATGTTCATGTTATTTCACAAAAAAAAACACGATTCCCACATTTGGAGGAATCGTGCCATCTAAAATAGCATCAAGAATGATTTGTATTATAATAACGCCCGGCTTAACGGGAAAAATTTTCTTTAAAACTCAATGAGGCCTAAACTAATTTGTAAAGCTTCATTGACTTTTTGCATCATCGGTTCGTCAAGATGCGTAATTTTATCAGTTAAACGCTGCTTATCAATTGTCCGGATCTGTTCTAATAAAATGACGGAATCCCGCTCGAATCCGTACTTTTTTGCATTAATCTCAACATGTGTAGGCAATTTCGCTTTTTGAATTTGAGCTGTAATGGCTGCCACGATCACAGTCGGACTAAAGCGATTACCAATATCGTTTTGTAAAATTAGTACCGGACGGGTCCCACCCTGCTCTGAACCAACCACCGGGGAAAGGTCTGCGAAGTATACGTCACCACGCTTAACAACAATCAATGGCTCAGCCTCCGCTAACTAATCGTTCAACGCAATGACCAGCCTCGAATTCAGCCTGGAAGGCTTCAGAAGCAATCGTTAAATTAATGGCCGCCATTTCAATATAACCGCGTTTCATCGATTCACGAAACTCTTTCTTTTTACGTTCGCGAAGATACATTTTTGTGGCACGATAAATAAATTCACTGCGATTCACATTTTCCTCACTCGCATACCCATCTAACTCTGTTAAAAAATTTTGAGGTAATCGAATTAATATCTCTCTTGTTGCGCTGGATTCAGACACAAACATACACCTCCACCATCACTACACACCTTTATTATATATCCTTTTCAATATTACCATTAAATTGCCTATCTGCAAAGAGTATATTCTATTCTAAATCTTATTATCAGCATAATAAAGGAAATCTTATTCACAATCTTAGGATTTTTTTACAATCTGGTCATTCCAAGATGAAATTGCGTACATGATTCATCTGATTGTCTTTAATATATATGCGGGGCACTCTTGCTCCGATCATACATGTTACCTCATAGTTGATTGTCTCCAGTTTTGCCGCTATCTCATCAACAGTAACTGATTCATCCCCATCATTCCCCATTAATGTAACCTCTGTTCCTACAGGGTATGGTCCAGGAAGCTTGATCATGCATTGATCCATGCAAATCCTTCCGACTATGGGCACTCTTTTTCCATCCACAAGAACTTCCTGACCTTGCAGCTTACGGATCCAGCCGTCAGCATAACCGATTGGCAAAGTCCCAATCCATTCATCACCTTCAGCCGTATAAGTCGCCCCATAACTAACGCTTTCACCCTTGGCAAGCAGTTTAACCGCGACCATCTTCGTTCTCAATGATATAGCCTGTTTTAATGGAAATGGCAATATCGGCTTCATCTCCATGGAAGGACTCAAACCATACATGGAAATCCCCATTCTTATTGCATTCCATTCAGGATCGGTGAACCTTAAAGAAGCTGCACTATTGGCTGCATGAACATATTCCGGCTTTCTGGTCAATTCGGAAAGCATCCCTTTAAAGAAAGCAAGCTGCGCTTCATAAAAGTCAGTCTTTATTTCATCCGCCGTCGCGAAATGAGTGAATATCCCTTGGAAATTGAAACAAGCTCCCCTCTCAAGCAAACTTTCCACTTTCATGAGTTGGCCTTTATCTCGAATACCGATTCTCCCCATGCCGCTATCCACTTTTACATGGATTTGCAAAACTTGTCCCGGTTTCAACAAATCCTTTGCCTTCTCCAACCATGCTACATCGAAAACCGTCAAGGAAATCCCATACTCGGCAGCAAGCGCTGCACTTTCAGGCCTCGATGCCCCAAGTACAAGAATCGGAGCCAATATTCCCTTTTTCCGCAAGGCGAGAGCTTCATCCAAAAAAGCGACACTTAAAAAATCTGCCCCCGCTTCAAGCGCCGTTTTAGCCACTTCATAGTCCCCGTGTCCATAAGCATTCGCTTTAACGACAGCGAAGAGACTAACACCTTTCCTTAAACTTTTTTTCATTGAAGAAATATTTTCGAAAATATTATCCAAATTTACTTCTGCCCATGTATCTCGATGAAATGTTTTCGTTTCCAAGACCTTTTCCTTCTTTCCTACACTCACAATAAGATTCTTCCCATAGCGAAGTTTTCGTTTCATTATAGGACCATTCTATAACCAACCGCTAGAAATATAAAGTGCTTTTTCACCTTGATTCTATTTTACCCAGCTGCCAGTCTAAATCAAATGGAAGGATTAAAAATGTCAACAAGCTGCTTCCCCGCCTATCCTACCTAGAAGAAACCTTCATAAGGAGACGGGAAACATCAGCTTGTTATGTAATCCTATTTGACTGGATCTTCCCCAACCGAACGGGCGACTTCTATCATTTCTTCCTGTGTCAAATCCTTTGATGCAAGCATATAATCGACACCTTCAAAAGTCCATGCAATCGTATTTCCTGTCATGGCTCCGACAGTATAACCCAAGTCAACCGGTTCTCCATTCACATTCGTCGAAACGGATGTTTGAACCACCTCAGCTTTTTCCTGTACCAATGTAAAACTTTTTGTACCCTCATAGGTCAAAACGACTCGTTCTCCCTTTTCCGTCGTAATTTCTTTTTCTTCCGTTAAATTCATATCACCAATATTTTCAGGGTATTTCACCGCAAACCCCTCATTTTGGACTTCCGCCATAACAGGAGCTTCAAGTTGTGCACTTGTCATGTTTTTCTTCATATCAAATGAATCTTTATCAAATGTCGTATCGAATTTAACTTTTGAGAATTCAACAAGAACCAATGCAGTCTTATCGGGGTCCATGACTTTCACACTGACTGGAGATAAATCCTTTTTGTTTATAGTAATCTCTTGATATGGCAACATTTTATTGTTTTGGTAGCGCGTTTTCGTTTCAAAGACATAATGTTTATCCGTTTCTTTATATGTCGCACTTTTATCTTCCGTAATGTCTTTCACCAACGACTCGAACAAATAGGCCTGACTGCTGTTCTCCGGCCACTCGCTTTGAAATTTAAAACTTTTATTCAAAGCTGGCGTCAAAACATATACACCATCATCATTTTTCAATATCATCTGGCTTTGATCCTTCTCTTCATTTTTCAGATTCACGCGGTAAAAAGAGGGGTCCTTATGCCAAATCTCCACATTATACACTTGAGGTTCCGTCCCCATCTTTAATGTCATCTTCGCGTTAGCTTTATATCCTTTCATTTCGCCAAGCTTCTCATTCAATTCACTCACTACGTCACTCTGTGATTTTTGGCCGCAAGCAGAAAGAGCAAGCAAGAGCATGATCCCTGCAAAAAGCATTACCATCTTCTTCATCTTTTCAACCCCTTTTTGTCATTTGAACGTAAAAGGGAGAGGAAAAGGCAGGATCCGGACATTGGCTCGACTGATGTCTTAGATTCCTCAGTATTTTAGACACGGACCAATTTTAAGATCCGACTAAAAACTTTTCGAGAGCACCTACTCTGCCATGTACCTTTTACCGGGCCTTGTCTCCCTATAGCACTAAATGTATATGAGACAACCTTAAGGTTTATGACCCGATTGGACAAAACTCCATTCACCCTTCGATTACGACTTGCGCAACCGCATAATCCCTGCTGTGGCTAATCGAAAGATGGACCCCTTCAGAAAACGGCTTCGAAATCACCGGCTTTCCTTTATCATCCGAGATGATTTCAATATCCAAAAAGGATAAGTGCTTACCGATCCCTGTACCGTTCGCTTTTGAAAAAGCCTCCTTTGCCGCAAAACGCCCAGCAAAATACTCGACCTTCCTTCTTCCATTTAACTTTTCGAAAATCAAGATTTCACTTTCTGTTAATATACGCTCCTTTAAACGGGGTTGCCGATTAATCAATGTTTCCATTCTATCCAACTCAGTAATGTCCACGCCTATACCTTTAATCACTTTGACACCTCTTCTATTCATTTAATAGGTTGCATATCATTAGGAGGACTCTTTTACCTGAAAATGATACTATTGTATCTAATTAAAAACGATAATAAGGAGGAATTTATGTTTACAAGAACAGAAGGCTTCCGCGAATACGCAAATTCATATCGAGCTGTAACTGTGCTCATACTCATTATGATGATTGTATTCGTTCTCGTCCTTTTCCCCACATTTCCCGGCAATGTACTCTTTTATTATGGCACAGGTGTTAACTTATACATCGCTGATGGACAATGGTGGCGTTTAATCACCCCCATCTTTCTACATAGCACGTTTACACATTTACTGTTTAATGGATTCTCCCTTGCCATCTTTGGTCCATTCCTAGAGAAATTACTTGGCACCGTCAAGTTTTCAATCTTCTTTTTATCGACAGGGCTCCTTGCCAATATCGCAACCTTCCTAATTAACCCACTGACATATAACCACGTAGGTGCTAGCGGAGCAATTTTTGGTTTACTCGGATTCTTTCTATATCTTGTCATGTTCAATAAAACCAATTTTACGAACAACGAAAGAAATACAGTATATACACTGACCGGAATTGCCGTTATCATGACCTTCATTCAACCGCAGATCAACGTTGTCGGTCATTTAGCTGGACTGGCAACCGGCTTTTTAACAGCTCCATTATACTTAAGAAAAAAATGGTAGGACAAACAGCCGACTCTTCCTTTAAATCATTGGGAGTCGACTGCTTTTTTAGGTAAATACCATGATTTAATTATTAGGCAATCCTTTTCTTCCACATCAGCAACCACGCCGACCCGGGAATTGATTCCTGATTTAATCGATGCTGAAATCGTAGCTAATTCTTTTCGATTCTGAAACCAACTTTTTTTATATGTGATTGATTGAATTCTGCTTCTCTGCATGATTAATGTTTGCTTTGAGAAAAAACGGCTGCTCAATAGCAACAAATTCCCTTCTATGCTCCATCCTGCATCTCTATATTGCATGAAAGCCCAAAAAATCGCCAACGGTACAAGCAAAAGGGAAAGATAACCCCAAGGTCTGAAAAACCATACCAAGGCACCTATGATTGGGATGAAGTATAGAAACTTACGAAACACATACCGGGAAAGTGCACGCTTAGGTATCGGTGTCATCTCAGTGGTTGTCTCATAAACCGGTAAAATTTCCAGGATTTTTTCATGTAAATGCTTCTTCCTGATTAAAGGGAACAGCATGATCGATAGACTTTCTTTATCTTCCACACTGCCTCCCGCATACTCAATATAAACCGTCGCCAATCCCAATGGCTTTCGAATCAAATTCTCCATGATCCGGATACCTTGTATTTTATGGATAGGGATTGTCAGCTGTCTTTTCTCGAGAATCCCTCTGGAAATAACGATTTCCTCATCCGTTTTTATCACGGTAAAGGAAGCATATTTAATTACCATGCTTAATGTGGCCAGTACATAAACCACCAATAAAGCTACTAGGGCAAATAAGGTCAGAATGATGGTCCCCATTTCAATAAAATCATCATAATCCTTAAATATCCTCTCAAAAGGTATCATTTCATCGAACTGTGAAATAAATGCGATTGCTCCAGATAGGAAGACACCTACCGCTCCCGAAGTGGCAGCCATAACGAATAGTTGCGGCAGCGTCTGCTTAAAAACGGAAGACGATTTTGCTGCATATTCATTATCCGCTACTTCATCTTTATCTATAACAAAAGGATTATTCGCATTTTTTTCCTCACTAATAAAAGCATTGATTCGATCTGCATCACTTTTGCTTATGGCTGATAATACGGCATCAGCCTGAGACCCGCCTGCCGTTTCAATATTCAACTTCACCAGGCTGAATATCCGCTGGATGATGCCCTCTGAAATATCTATGCTATGAATCCGATCAAACTTTATATACCGTTTCTTCCTTACGAATACCCCGGACTCAATTCTGAATTCTCTCTCTTCCATGCGATATGTAAAGCGCAACCATTGAAGGAATGCATTACCTATAATAAAAAGTATAATAATGGCTATGACCAGCGGTTGTATCCATCCAGGAATCCCTTCATTCTTCCCAGGAATGACGACCACTAACAAAAAAGGGATGACTAACTCCTTAATCGATTTTATGATGTTAAGCAATACAGCTATGGGGTGCAGCCTTTTAGGATCAGACATCTTCTTCCTCCACACTTGCCATTCTTGAAATATAATGCCTCAATTCATTTGCCTCTGCAAGGTCCAAGGCAGGGATAACATGAAGGGTCGCTGCAGTGGAAATTTCAACGGAGGCTAAATCGTATTTTCTTAATAATGGCCCTTGCTTCGTTTCAACATGCTGAACCCTTATCATGGGGATGAGTGTTCTTTTAATGACGAAAATACCACTTTGGATATCAATTTCAGTATTTCTTACTTCGTAACGCCACCTCTTCCATTTCACCGACGGAATCAGAAAGATGGCCAGATAGGATTGGATTATCGAAATTATGATCAACGCTCCAAACACCCAATATGTCCAATCAAAAATGATTGTAAGCACGAGTACGGCGATGCTTATAATCCAGGTTATTGAACAGCTTATAAGACCACTGATTTTCCACACGGTCAAGGCCTTATTCGATATACGTTTTTCAGGTTCCATGTGCTTCTCCTCTTCCGGACAGGTAATGCTAATTGAATCATCATCATCCATCCTTGCTTTCATCCATTATACTATAATTAAATACTGGAAATTAACCCCTTTTCAAACAAAGCCTTTGGGCATTCCACAAAAAACCTTTACCATTCGGATACCATAGCATTGGAGATGCACATAAAAAAATGCCGCTCAATTGAGCGGCATTTCCAATTCAATTAAATCTTATTTGATTTTTCTCTTTTTTGGCTCGTGCTACGGTTTCCGTAACCATTCGATTTACGGTTCGTGCTTGGGCGTTTACTTGATCCGCTACCGTAATCTTTTCTGCCTGAAGAACTGCGGCCATTGCGCTGTCTGTTACTAGAAGAACTGCTTCCTCCGCGATTACGACGCATTGGAGATGGAGATTCTTCCGTTAACTTGATTGGCGTTTGATCCGGTTCTTTTGTCATTGATTTAAGCATGGCTGCCACTAAATCCGCCGCGCTATGTTTTTGTAGTAATTCTTCCGCTTGACCAAGGTATAATGATAAATCATCATTCTCGATTGCAGTAAGGATTTTTTCCGTTACTGCTTTTTGTTGACCTTCCAACGCTTCAGTCAACGTTGGAGTCTTAAGTTTCTCCATACGTTTTTTCGTTGTATGTTCAACCGCATGCAGTTGGCCTCTTTCCCTTGGTGTTACAAACGTAATGGCAATACCGTGTTTACCCGCACGTCCTGTACGTCCAATACGGTGAACGTAGCTTTCCGGATCTTGAGGGATATCAAAGTTGTATACGTGAGTTACGCCGGAAATATCAAGTCCACGTGCAGCCACATCAGTAGCGACAAGTACATCGATGTTTCCTTCTTTGAATTTTTTCAAAACGGATAGACGTTTTGCCTGGCTAAGGTCACCATGAATGCCTTCAGCCATATAACCGCGGATATTCAATGCAGAAGCCAATTCATCCACACGGCGTTTCGTACGTCCGAAGACGATGGCAAGATCCGGTGTTTGAATATCGAAAAGACGTGCCAGTGTATCGAACTTTTCACTTTCTTTTAACTCCAAGTAATATTGTTCGATACGATCCACTGTCATTTCTTTTGCTTTCACACGCACAAGAACGGGTTCCTGCATGAATCTTTCAGCAATTTTACGGATTGGATCAGGCATTGTAGCTGAGAAAAGCAATGTTTGCCTTTCGTCAGGAACAGTTGAAAGGATCAATTCGATATCCTCAATGAATCCCATGTTAAGCATTTCATCCGCTTCATCAAGAACTACAGTGTGAACTCCGCCTAATTTAATATTTTTACGTTTGATATGGTCTAAAAGACGACCAGGCGTACCAACGATAATATGTGGTTTTTTCTTTAAAGCACGGATTTGACGGTCGATGTCTTGTCCACCATAAACTGCAAGTACACGAGCGCGTTTTCCGTAACCAAGCTTGAAAAGTTCCTCGGAAACTTGAATCGCAAGCTCACGTGTAGGTGCAATGACAATCCCTTGCACGTTTTCGTTATTAATATCGATGTTTTCCATCAATGGAATACCAAATGCCGCTGTTTTACCTGTTCCCGTTTGCGCTTGACCAATGATATCTTTACCTTCAAGTGCTAGAGGTATCGTTTGGGATTGAATCGGACTCGCTTCCTCAAATCCCATTTTTTCTATTGATTTCATGGACGTTCTATCTAAACCTAATTCGCTAAACAATGTCAATGTTTTCGTACTCCTTTTTATATCGTAAATTTACACGTGCATTCATGGATCATGCACAGATGTTTTTAGTTCAAATCCTCATCATCATGACGGATGTTCTTCTTTATCTCTTATAAAAAGTTTATCATTATCACCTAAAAGTATGTCTGCCTTTTAGTTCAAATGAACTCAATATGATTTTTTAAAAAGGAAATATACCAGTACGGACATTCACCGGCATTTTTAACTTCGCGCACGTGTAGACTTATCATTTACATACGCTCATCTTTTTAAAAGTACATGTAACCAAAATTAAATTCAATATGGAAAATTAAAAGTAGCATAAACGGGTGTTTCACCGTTTTATTCAGGTGAGGGCTGCTGCACCTATTATTCATCAGACTTAAAAAGGCTGTGTGAACAAAACTTGACGAGAGCCAAGATTCTTATACAAAACAGGCCCGGTGCGTTGAGGATTTGCAGAAGTGGAAAAGCGCTTAAATGCGGCTTTATTCCCTAATAGCTACTAAAGCCGCCAAGAGATGCAGCTTTTATATATGACCAGACGCGCGGCCTATTTAATCTAAAATAATCTCAAGAATGAACTCATGAAACATGTAAGAACATACAATTTTGTTGCCTCAACCTGATTAATTTAAATAATCATCAATGATAAGACATTTAAACTCATACTCATATTACCATTTTCAAACTGTTAATGCAATAAAGGATATCGCCTCATTCAGAGTTACTAAAAACTTTAGATCGTTTCTAATACGAGGAAATTGGATAGTCCCACCTGATAATTGTGCAGCCTGATTTATTCATCACTAGGATTACCTTAGTTACTAAATCCATTCATGCGTAAGTGGATTTAAGACTGCAGACAAATTCGGAAGAAAGCGAGTTTGCCTAAGGTTTTTCCCTTTAAAGAACGTTCCAGTCGGTTTCAGAAATCCAGTTAGGAGGATTTCAGTAACCTAGTCCTGTTTTAGGATGAGACCATTCCAACCACTTACTGTATCCATTTAAATGCTTTGCAAAACGAACATCTATACATGATATGTGTGTAAATCAAATAGTTTCAACAAACCTTTTTCAGGAAGGATTAGTTCGAATGAATGGCCACCATCCACGGTACCCCCGTAGGAAAAAGAAAGGACTTATTATGAATCCACTTTGAATTTACAGGTATATGGAATCATTTAGTTTTCGAAAATCCCATCTTTTCACTCGAAATTTATAGTAAATAAGCCTAAATGCAGTATGATTGACCTATCAACAAAACAACGGGGGGTTATATGAATATATTCACAATAGATGTTCCTTTATGTAAGGATCTTGGTCGAATCTTAAAGAAAATGAACAAGAATGTCACCTTTTTGGAGGATCCACTCAATCAAAGTCATCTATTCTTGGATTCAACGGACTTAATGAAATCATTATTTATTTTACCTTTACACATATCAAAAGATTCTTGGCAGCAAACTTCTTTGTTTGCCTTAGCTGAATCTCACGAAATCCCTATCTTATTCATTTACAAACGCTCTTTAGGAATGGAGATACCCTCGGTTTTACCAGAAAAGACCTTTTATGAAACCATGGCGGTCCCTGCCGATTCAGTAGAAATCAGGATTAAATTAAAATCACTCAAAAATATCAGCATGCAACTGTTTTCGGCAAAAATGAAGGGGCAAGAGTTTGAAAAGATACACCAAAAATCAGCAAGGAGCCTGCGAATTGCAAAGGGCATTCAACTTTCAAATTTACCTTTGCCGATCAATAATGAAGATATAGAAGTCAAAGGTCTTTCCCAGCCTTCGAGTGAACTGTCAGGGGATTTATTTTACTGGACGGAGGTTGATGACAGGATATACGGCTTCATAATGATCGATGTATTCGGAAATGGCAACCATACAGCACTTATAAACATGTCCATACGGACTATGATGCCCGACCTAATCAAACGTGTAAAAGACCCCATTTTCATAACAGAGGAACTGGACAAACATATGCGGGACCTATTTCAAGGAGTTAATCGGGAAAACAAAAGCCATGCTCGCATTACAGCTTTCATAGCATATGTGAATACAAAGGATCGACTCATCGAATATGTGAACTACGGACTTCCTTCAGCCTTTTTGTATTCCCCATGCACCAACCAAATTCTCAATTTAAACGAAGGGGCCGCCCCAAGCGGACTGATTCCCAAATTGCCCATAAAAAAAATAGTCTTTCATTATGAACCGGGAAGCCGTTTCATCATCTATACAGATGGACTCTCTAAAACGCCCATTCCTTCCGCCTTTGACCGGTCTGACAATATCGAGAGGGAATTCATTGAAAATGTCCATCTCGATACAAATGACCTTCTTCAGGAACTTTTGGTCTCAAGGATGAGGCATTCAGTGATTAACGATGACATCTGCATTATTGCAGGGACACTTTTTTAGGTACGATGAAAAAAAGGCCGTTTCAAAAAGAAACGGCCAACTTTCTACGCTTTTTATTTTTGTAGGGCTTGAACGACTTCCTCCAGCTTCATGCCCCTGGATGCTTTAACGAGAATGATGTCATTTCCCTGTGTAGAAGACTTAAGTTCCTCTATAAGCTCCTGCTTATCTTGAAAAGGACGAACCTGCTCCGATGAAAAAGACTTGCTCGCTCCCTTGGCAATAAACTCAGCTAAAGGACCAAACGTGAAGATCTTATCAATCCGCTCATTGGAAATCAATTCACCAATTTTCAAATGAAAGTCTTTTTCCTGTGGCCCTAACTCCAACATGTCTCCCAATACAAGGATCTTTTTCTCGAATCCAGATAATCCCTCAACCAACTCCACTGCTGCCTTAACTGAAGTTGGACTGGCATTATACGCATCATTGATGATTTTCTGCCCTTTTGCGCCTTCGACCAATTCCATCCTCATATTAGTTAACTGAATGGTTGACAGACCTTTACGGATCGATGAATCATCCACATTGAATTCTTTAGCAACCAAGATGGCAGCCAATGCATTAAGAACATTATGATTGCCTAATACGGGTATCTCATAATTGATCTCCTTTTCACCACTTGCGATTGTAAACTCGGTACTGTCTGCCCCTTGGCTTATGGTCTGTGGATATAAATCATTTTGTTCCGTACGTCCAAAAGATATTACGTTTAAATCAGAAAAATCCTTTATGCGATTGCGAAGCAATGGTTCATCGCCATGATATATCAGCGTCCCATCTTTCGCCAAACCTTCGACAATTTCCAACTTTGCATTCGCGATTTCCTCGCGTGATCCTAAATCCAATAAGTGTGATTCACCGATATTGGTAATGATCGCTACATCAGGCTTTGCCATTTTGGATAAGAACTCAATTTCACCGCGGCTGCTCATTCCCATTTCCAAAACAGCCGCTTCAGTATCCTCATCCATAGAAAGCACCGTTAGTGGTAAACCTAAATGATTATTGAAGTTTCCAATGGTCTTATGGACTTTATAGGTAGTGGCCAGCAACGCAGCCGTCATATCTTTCGTTGTCGTCTTACCGTTGCTTCCTGTTATCCCAATGACTTTTATATTCAACTGCTGACGGTAAGAACGCGCCAATTGCTGTAGCGCTTTCTCGGTATTTTCGACAATGATTATCGGTAAATCATTAGGAGGATTCGGAACATCCCTTTGCCAAAAAGAAGCAGCAGCTCCTTGCGCTAAAGCTTGCTTGACATACTGATGGCCGTCAACCTGCTCACCCTTTAGCGGAATGAACAAACATCCTTCCTTAACTGTTCTTGAATCGATGGTAACCCCATTAATTCCTTTGGACTGGAATGGACTGATATCATTTAATCCCTCTGCCATTTCATGTACTTGTTTTAACGTTCTCTTTATCATTTTGTTCCTCCCACATTCATCGAACCATTAATCGCTCTCTACTTCCAATAACCAAACGAAGCAGAAACCAGTTTAAATTGCACCGGTTCCTGCTGATTGGAATCCATCAAAACAACGTTTGATGGATTGTGAAGTTTACTGCTACATTACTTGCATGATCAAACTGTATATTTGATTTGTTGTTTTTCCTGATGACGTTCCAAGGCAAGTTTCACGAGTTTTTCAATTAGCGCTGGATAGTCGACACCTGTGTGCTTCCACAATAACGGAAACATGCTGAAAGGAGTAAACCCAGGCATTGTATTCACTTCATTAATATAGATTTGCCCCTCATTCGTTAAGAAGAAATCAGCGCGAACCAATCCAGAGCAATCCAATGACTTAAAGGCAGCAATGGCCATTTCGGATAAAGTTGCATACTCGCTTTCCGATATCTCCGCTGGAATGACCATCGCTGAATTACCGTCTACATATTTTGCTGAATAATCATAGAAGGCAAAATCCTTCTTAGGGATGATTTCGCCTGCCACTGAACAAGACGGTTCATCATTACCGAGAATACCAAACTCTAGTTCACGAGCAACGACTCCTTCCTCAATGATGATCTTCCGATCGAATTGAAAAGCTTCCGCTACCGCTTTTTCCAGTTCATCAGCATCATTACATTTGCTGATACCGACACTCGAGCCTAAATTGGCAGGTTTAACAAAACATGGGTACCCAATATCATCCGCTACCTTTTTAATGGCACTTTCAGTATTTTTCTCCCATTCAGAACGAATGAACCAAGTGTATTTCACTTGAGGAAGTCCTGCCTGGGCAAAAATATTTTTCATGATAACCTTATCCATTCCAGCTGATGAAGCTAAAACGCCATTGCCTACATAAGGGAGATTCAATAGTTCCAGCATCCCTTGTACGGTTCCATCTTCTCCATTCGGTCCGTGAAGCAATGGGAAAATTACGTCATACCCTGTTGATTCACTATTTTCATCAGTTGAATGTGCCTGCAAGGCAAGAGGCGAGCTCGATTTATCCGGTGAAAATGTCAAAGCCTCCACATTCTCGGCAGGTCCTGTTAACTTTGGTCCATTAATCCATGAACCCTCTTTTGTTATGTAAATCGGATATATATCAAATTTTGCTAAATCGAGAGCTTTAATGACCGCTAAAGCCGTCTGCATAGAAACCTCATGCTCCGCAGATTTTCCACCATAAAGCAAACCAAGTTTAGTTTTCATGAGTTATTACCCTCCAATATTCTTTTAACCATGTTCATTGTATCACTTTACACTAAAACGGATAAAGCGAAACTTCCATCATTCGAGCTTTACCAATGATGGTTAGTTGAGCCAATCGGGCATTTACAGGCTGTTAGACCTCCACATTTCTTTTTTGTTACATCTTTCATCGGCCTGCCCTACAGCCTGTTAATGCGGGGTAAAGCGAAACTTCCATCATTGGTTATTTTCCAATGATTACTACACGGGATAAAACCGCCACGTCCTGTGGGTCGCCCTCTCTTATCTTTTATGCATGAGATGGTAAGTCTTACACCTAAAAAATTCGAGGATGTCAAATAATCCAATCCGCGAACCTTTGAAGTTAAGATCATCAGGAGGACGATGTATTTTTAATAACGCTTTCCCATACCTTTTCTTTTCGATTGAAGATAATAAAGGCATCGGGCTCATTAATATCTCTATCCAAAAAGTCATCATGCATCTCATCCATATTTAAATAATCCCCTACGACCCATGCAGGTATCTCAATTTTCGTTCTTGTATACTTAACATCACGAAAGGAAAAAGCGAGCCCCTCAGCCAGAATATGAGCCAAGGAAGAAATGATTTCTGCTGGAATCGCCGTCAGCTCTTTTTTCTTTCTGATTCCTAGCCACGTCCTCTCTACTTTTAATGGCTCCAGCTTTAGCGGAATCAGGCTTCCTAACATCATATAATAGGTCGAAAGAGAACGAAAATAAATTTTATTGAACCAGCCATCATCCTGGGCAAGGTACACAAATTGATTATTCAATTTACGGAAAAACGGGGGACTCAGATGGGTTTTAGCGTGTCTTAAATATAAAAGTTCCGCTAATTCCCTTCCATCCAATTCATCCAGTCCTTCCGCCTCTTCAAAATCGACCCAACAGAAATCTCCATATGCCCGAACATTTTCTTTAACGAGCTTCGCAATATCCTCAGATGAAGCGCTCTCTAGCAGGACATTCAAATTGTATTCCCCACCATCGAATTGATGTTTCAATAATAAGATGGAATCCAAGGTATATGGCAGCGAATAGACGAATTCACGAAAATTGAGTCCATTAAAAAGGACAAACCGTTCGGAAGCCTGCATATACATATAAAAGATATCATTGCTATCATTTTTCATAACCTGACCCCCTCCGAGCTCTCAATCAATAATGTTATTTTATCAAACTTTTGGGTTTTCACGTAAGTTATATAGCCCCCAATATTAATCATCATCAGCATCGTGTAAATAATGCGAAACATAAAATCCATATTAACCCAAATGAATATCCCTATTACAGTAAAAAATATCGAATTGGAGGAATTGATCATGGATAAAGTTAAAAAAGCTTTTATCATTTATTCTTTTCAAGGGGAACGCTTCCCCTGATGCAACTAAAAGATTAGGTCTATGGCAATCAGAGAGATATGCCCATTCGAAAAATGTTTATATCAGGATAATGCAATCCTTGATATGGATGCGGTACAGGAAGAACCACCTTCACACTATATAAAAAAGGATTCCATAATATAACGGGCATCAATCTAACACCTGACATGATTACTGAAGCCGAAAAAATAGCCATGAATATAACGTGGACATACCCTTTATCCTTGGCGATGCAACGAACCTCCCTTTTCAACAACTCATCATTCGAAAAAGCAATCTTCGCTTTTAATGGTTTAATGCAAATTTCCCAGCAAAAAAACCGCACATTGGCTTTAAAAGAAATCAACCGTATTTTAAAACCTGAAGGACCCTTCATTTTCACAACACATGACCGTGATAAAAACGAAAATCATCTGATTTTCTGGGAACAAGAGGAAATGATTCGGTGTGGAGGTAAACTATTTTATGAGCTTGGGTATATTTTGATATCCGGAAAGACGCCTCAAGAAATACTTACCTCCATATCCCTACTCAACTTGAATGAAGGATACAGGGTTTACAGTCATCGAGAGCTTTTACCGATGTGAAACATTCCATGAAAACGATGATGTCAACGCTTTCTCTTCCGATTGCAGCTTCTTGATCGTCAATCGGAAAAAAAAGCGCATTTTAATTCAAAAAAAAATCCAGAGTGACATTTCACTCTGGATTTTTTATATTAAGAAACTTGCTCTAATTCTTCTTTGGAAGGAGGGTTGAATTGACCTTCCCATTTAGAG
>NZ_JAGGQN010000068.1:0-6338 GCF_018613275.1 Bacillus sp. ISL-4 | reverse complement strand
TAAAAGGCTTGTTGCACGAGACGATTAATGAACGTCAGAAGCAACGTGTGAAAAAAGGTATCTATCATATACAGCACGTTAATAACTTTCACAACAGACTAAAGGGTTGGATGGAGCGTTTTCAAGGAGTCGGAACATATTATCTGGATAATTACCTTTACTGGTTTCGCTGGCTAGAAATAGGAAAGAATATGGCATTTGATAAACGAGTTGAACAAATGCTTATTTCAGCTTGCCAAAGATCTAATTATCATACTGTTGAGACGTTCAGAAGTTAACCGGCTTTAGGAGTTTGGTGTACTAAAAAACACCCAGAGCATTTTAATCTAAGCGTGATAATACAATTGATCCGTTTAATCATTAGAGCCCCCGATTGTTGAATAACTGATACAATTCTACTTATAGCCGGTAACGTTAGATATCGCTGCTGTTAATATCAAGTGAGTAATCATCGGATATATAGTTTGGGATTTTTCCAGGCGAGTTAAATAGACTATTCTTACTGAATATTGTAAATCCAACCTCTTCCATATCGACAAATGTTTCGACTTTATTTATATCAAAATTTTTAAATACTATAGGTCTATTCCATTGTCTTGAGGGAATTAAATCCTGCTCTACAATACCTTTCCCGTGAAAAATGAATACACTTAGTCCATTACTAACTAATTCTTTTGCTAATTCACTAACCAGATTCAATTTCTTTACAGAATCAACTTTGATAATAGCACCATCTGACGAAAACTCATAAAAAGGAATATTATTTTCAATTAAAGTCTTTTTTTCATATCCAAAGATCATTGATTCTAAAACAAAAAAAACAGGTAAACTGAACATTTTTTGAACTAAGGAAATGATAAAATCATTTGGGATATCACTAATCCCTATAGAGATAGAAACAAAGATATCTTTTGGAAAGTCAAAGCTATTAATTATACTTTGGTGTGAGTATTGCACAAAATATTCTTTTTTCAACTTTTAGCCTCCTTCAGGGTCTAATCCTTTTAAATCCTTACTATTACGTTATGCAGCAATTGTCCCCGTTAATGAAAAAGTACTTTATTCTACAATCCGGCTCGTTTGTTGATTAAAATCACTTATATTTTACCATAAAAATGCAAGTGATTTGTTTTTATCCTGAGAGCAACAATCTTTTAGAAAACAGCCAAATTTAATGACAAAATAAATACCATAACTAATAAGAACTAAATAATTCATATTGGATAAAAAAACTAAAAGGATAAAAAATGGTTCCTTTATATATTGAAATGAAGAAATTTAAAGTAGCGAAACTGTTTATGTGTGGTTAATTTATGGGGCTTTCAAGAATGGCTTTATCTTATTATTTTTAATGGATTTCTTCATCTAAACTTTTTATCTGTCGAATTACATATTCTTTATTTTTATTTTTAAAATTAGCTAATACTTTTAGTAAGTTTTCAGTGTCCTCTAGGGACAAGTTTTCTTCTTCTAAGTACTTTTCCAGAAGTGCTCCTTTTTGAATCAGTCTTCGCGTTCGTTCTTTTCTAGCTTCGTTTGATATTTTATGTTCTAGAACCCTCTTCTTTTGCTCAAGAACCTTTATTCTGTCCTTCATTTTTTGTAATTCTTCGTTAGGCATATGAATTACCCTTTAGGTGGATTTTGTGAAAAATTCTTCTCTTCCTCATTATCCTCTTTTGAAGAAGAGGCTTCACCTAATGATTTCACTTGATTATTAAATGAATCTATTAATTCCTTTGCTTCATTCACATCTTCCACTTCCCATGAATCCATTAGATATTTCCCAATCTCCCTCTGAGTGTTGGTCAATATCCTTTTCTGTCTTTCTTTCAATCTTTTGATTTGCTCTTCAATACTTAAAATTTGTTCTTTAGTACTCTGCTTCACCAACACTAGCACCCCTTATGGATAGTTTTCCTAATTGTAACACTTGTCCTATAATATGGAAAGTGGTAGAATGATCCCGAAGATTAAGATCAAGGGCGCACTTATATACCACTATCGTGTTATTGTGCATTGGTTCCTTCTTCGAAGAAACCAATTTCGTGAAGCGTCTGAAAAATTCGCTTCGCTCATGTTATGAAAAGAAAGAGAGGTGCTTGAACCGTGGCCATCTATCATTTCTCCAATCAGATTATTTCAAGAAAAAAGCAACAAAATACCATTGCTGCAGCTGCATATCGTTCTGGTGAGCGATTGGTAGATGAAAGAACCAATGAGTCCAAGTTTTATAAAAGACAAGTCGAACCGATTACTCATATTCTTGCGCCTAGTCATGCACCTAAATGGGTATATGATCGTCAGCAATTATGGAATGAAGTGGAGAAAGTAGAAAGACAATGGAATGCACAACTGGCCCGTGAAATGAATGTAGCCTTACCAAAGGAACTATCTCATGAAGAGCAAGAACAATTAGCCATTAAATTTTGTAATGAGGTTTTTGTGAAGGATGGCATGGTCGCAGATTTAGCGATCCATAGAGATGATGAAGAAAATCCACACTTTCATATCATGTTAACCATTCGACCTTTTAATGAAGAGGGAACATGGGGAAATAAACAAGTGAAGATTAAAGAAATCATTAATGGAAAACAACAAATAAAGGCCATACATACAACTGATTGGAATACCAAAGAAAAGCTTGTTTACTGGAGAGAGCAGTGGGCGACTTATGCAAATCAATTCTTAGAGAAAAATGGTTTTCCTGAAAGGATCACACATTTATCGAATAAAGTTCAAGGGCTTGAAACACTCCCGACCATTCATGAAGGAGTTGTTGCAAGGCAGCTGCAAAATGAAGGGAAAGAATCTGAAAGAATTCGAATAAATATGGAGCGTAAAGAGTACAACAAAATCATCATCGAATTGTCAGAAGTGAAGAAAGAAAAACAGATAAAAGAAAGAACAGAGAAGTTTATTCGCCGCTTCACTCCTTTAGAGAAAAAACAACTACGTGAGTCAGCCAAATCCTTACGACTTTTTGTCAATTACGAAAACATCAACACTAGAAGGAGCCAGTTAGAAAAATGGCATGCGCGACTAGAGTTCAGTCAGGATTCCGTTGATACATTTAAAAAAATGAACCGGATTGAAAGAGAAACAGACATGTTAGATCAAGCTGAAAATATTTTGGAAAATGAGGCCAATAGGTTTTTAGAAAAGTATTATCCGAATTTTAATATTGAGAATCATTCTAAAGAACAAAAAATTGAGGTTGTTGAAACGACGGTCACCCAGAATAAAAGGTTAAGTAGCCATGAAATTGAAAAAGTTATTACCTATTTAGAGAAAAAGCAAATCGAAAAGGACCTATATGTTTTACTGAACAATAGACCACAGTTTGTTCTTTCCATACAAAGAGAAATACAAAGTGCAGAAAAGCAGTTCGAGAATTTGCGTTTGAAAAATGGGATTAATTTTGCTGATGGGTCAACAATCAAAAATGCTTCTGAAAAAGAGTTAAGTCAAATGCAGTTTTTATTAAAACAAAAAGAGAATTTGAACAAATCATTAGGCCTGTTGGGGCAGCTTTATGACCAACAACTTCACGTTATGTATCCTAATTGGGATGGACGTAATTATTTATCGATTGAACAAAAGGAATTCTTTGTCATGGCAGAAGAGTACTATGGGACAAACATTACGCCTGAGGATTTTTCAAACCCACCAAGAAAATACTCTAAAGATGAACAAATAGAAATTATTTTCTCTTTTTATCAAATTAGTAACGGTCATATGAATTCATATAAACAAAATCAATCTATTGAGCTCTTAAATAAGAGGTATCCAGATTTCCAAACGGATAATCAATCTTATAAACATATGTTCTATTATGAGTGCATGCGATATTCAGATGAAATTGGCCGAGAACGAATGAATCAACTTAAAAGTGCATTTGATGTCCAGTCTGTTGGTAAAGAAGAGGACTTCCAACTTGAGCGTTCCACCACTTTCGGTCCGAAATCTAATCATAATTCAAACTTCTTGTCTTATGATGGTTCCGATTTCTTTTCTATTCTTGAGAGTGCCATCCGTGAAGCTGATCGAAAATGGAGAGAAGATGAACTTGAACAGAAGAATAAAAACAAGAGGAAAAGACAAAAGGGAATGGAACGCTAATTGGGGTAATTTTATGGATGTCGAACACATTTTAGTGTTCTTGTCGAAGGCTTACTATCTCAACCTTTTTCATATGTGAAATGGGATTCCCCGTATTAGTTACGTATTGGGCAATGTATTTTAGCAATTGAGTTAGGGTGGAAAATCAATTTGTCTGTTCTGCATATCTTTAAAGAAAATTGGGTGACCATCCTGATTATACTGCTTTTGTCTTTTCTGTATTTTCTGGCTTTATTTTATGGAAATCCAGCGGAACAGATATGTTAACGAGCTTTTTTTTGGAACAGCACCTACTTCTTCTGCAATGCCGGGCATTGCAGAAGAAGTAGGTGCAAATACAGTAGTCGTCACCATTATTCAGACAATGCGTGTTTTTCTAGTTGTGTTTACCGTCCCGAACATTATCTCTTCTTGGATTGCCCATCCTGCTGACCATACAGTCACTTATGTCCCTTTTGAAACACCTAGTTTTGAAATGGGCCAGGTTCTTTGGACAGTTGTTTTAAGGTTAACAGGATGGGGCGGATACTATATAGGAAGATATTTGAGGTTACTCGCCCCATGATTAGTCGGAGGTATGATAAGTGTTGCAATTGTTTAAACGCTCGTTTCTTCTTATACCGGATATAATATCATGATCTGGCGGATCACAGTGTGATCGTTTTATCCCGAATTTTCATTGCTGCAAGCATTGGTTCTCGTTTTCATAAAAATATGTTAATAGGATTAAGGAAAACGATGGTTGTCGCTTTATTAAGTACTTTTGGTCTTATCTCTATTATGTTTGTCTGTGCGTTTTTTGTTTCAAAAGTGACTGGAATCACATTCGTCACAGCTGCTTTGGCTTTCGCACCTGGCGATATTGCGGAAATGGCCACCATGTCAGTCGTTCTTCATGCGGATTCCACTTTCGTGGTAGCTGTACAAGTGCTTCGTATCCTCGTTGTTTGTATTCTTTTGCCTCCTTTTTTTAGGTTGTTGAATCACTGGAAGAAAAAGAAAGATACGTATTCCAAAGTATCGATATAATCTTTCACCATGGAATGAGTGAACTCAAAATTCACTCTATAACTTGTAGAAGCGTCACCAAATTAATGTGCAGAGTTAACCAACTATCATCATTTTTGTTTTGATTTTAAAAAGAAATGGGGAGAGGGAAATGAGTAATAAAGACAAGGTGGTCAATCAGTTCGGAAAGAATGCCGGGAAATATGTGACAAGCAAAGGACACGCCAAAGGAAAAGACCTGGAACGTCTCTTTGAAATCGTAAAAGAACATAAAAATTCGAGTCTTCTTGATATTGCAACCGGCGGCGGGCATGTGGCCAATAAGTTAGCACCTTTATTTAAGAAAGTGGCGGCTCTTGATTTGACACCTGAGATGCTGGACAAGGCAAAAGGTTTTATCCAGGCAAATGGGCATACAAACGTTTCCTTTGTCCAGGGAGATGCCGAAGCATTGCCATTCCCGAATCAGACATTCGATACCGTCACATGCAGAATAACGCCCCATCATTTTCCGAATATTGATCTATTTGCAGGTGAAGTATCTCGAGTATTAATGGAAGACGGGTTGTTTATATTGATTGACAATGTTGCTTCCGAGGTGGACGAATACGATCAATTTTATAACGAAGTGGAGAAAAGAAGAGATCCAAGCCATTATCGTGCGCATAAAAAAACAGAATGGATTTCACTACTGGAACAAAAAGGGTTTCGAATTGAAACCTTTACTACCTTCAAAAAGCAATTTTTATTTAATGGATGGTGCGATATGATGGACCTTTCCGAAAACGAAAAAATAGAATTAAATAACTATATGGTTTCATCGCCCGAAAATATTATGGAGTTCTTCTCCATCGAAATCGAAGATAATCAAGTATTGTCATTTCAAGGAGAAGCCATGTTGCTGGCAGCTAGAAAAGAAAGATAAGGAGTTCACTGAATTTTAAAAGGAACGTAGGGTCAATTTATCACACTTTTAAGTCTTGGTCCTTTATCATTTCAATCATACTTGTTGGTTTAGGCAAATCGATTTCTGTCGTTCCGTTATTTTCATAAACAGTAATTTGGAAGTAAGTAACCGATAAGTTCAGTTATTTCAAGAATCCAAGTTGGACTCCTTGTTCCCGTAATTTTGTAGCAAGGTCTGTTTCCATAAAATCGCAAATAAAAGCCTATCCAATGGATAGGCTTTTCAGACTGTAGACAAACTC
>NZ_JAGGQN010000067.1:0-7156 GCF_018613275.1 Bacillus sp. ISL-4 | reverse complement strand
ATGAAACTATACTAACTCCAAACCTTATGGTATCGATCCATATCTTATGAAGTTAATCTCAATAAACAGCAGTTTATTGGAGTTTTCTATTGTGGGGGATTGGGAACCTGTTGAGGTGTTTGCACAAGCTATATTACCTAAAAGAGAATTCTTGGAGGCCATTTTAGATGGAGCAACACACTTTTGGACTACATTGAATGATTACAAGGTGTTTAAGGGAAAAAATACAAAGAACACAACGCCTAAAGAATATCCAAAATTAATAATTGAAGAAATTGAAGAACTAAGGAAAAAGGTAAAAACCTTGTTGAACTAACGGGTGCGTTAGTTCATTAACAGGGGGGTGGTGCGGCAGCCTTTTTTTTATGGCACTAACGAGGCAGTTTAGTTGAACAAGGAATTAGATAATTATGCTAATATTAGACTTAAGTTAGGGGGCGATAATGTGGAAGACAAATTAATGGAAATGCCCTTTCCAGAACTTATCTCAAAATTAGCGGTAGCACCTTTATATATTTTAGTGGTAATAGTGGCTATTTTAAATGTAATACTAAATAGAAAAAATAAAGGATGTTTTAATTTTTTCTTGATAATGGGTTCTTGGGTATACATTTGTATATACTTATTAGCACTTTATTTCTTTTTCCTTGGAAAATAAATAGTTATACAACGAACGGGTGCGTTAGCTGAAGATCGGAGCTGTCTTTAAGGCAGCTTTTCTTATGGAACTAAAGGGGCAGGTTAGTTGAACAACCGCCCCTATTAAGCATCATAATAATAAAATGTATGGAACAATACGGCAGCTAGTGCTGCAATTTCTTCCGTTGTTGATTCAATATTAATGGTATCAACCATTGAAATCTTAGTGGAGAGAGGCATAGAAACACTTGCAATTCGTTTATTGTTACATTTTAAGTGACCTGTACCTGTATAATCTTTTTCAAAATAATAGTCTTGATTGGCAATTTTAAACGAATACGCTTTTTCAATCAATTGAACTTTATGTCTTGCAATCGGTATTGTCTGCGAGGATAAATGGTCAGTTATTTTATAACGAATGCCAGGAAACGCACAATCTATGCTATAAAGGGATTTCCCGTAAGCATAGGTTATTTTATAAGAATAAGGTAAACCAAAACGAATTGTCGCATTGACGATACTGGCAAGGAATTTATGTCGTTCTTTTTGCATCAAAAAAATGGTTTTACCCTGTTCGTCTATTATTGGTAATTTGGTTGAAATAAGCACCGATTCAGGTACTTGATAAGTAAGGGGTCGCACCTTATTCCTCCTTTACCATTGATTGTTTAAGGGTTTGCGTTAATTCTAATACTAATCCTTATCCACATACAAATATAATTTCTTATTCAACTAACGGGTGCGTTAGTTCCATAAGATGCAATAAAAGAGACCACTTATAGGTGGTCTCTTTTATTTGTTCTCATCGATAGAATACGTTCCTATCTTTGAATATTTTCTCGTGTTCTTCCGAACCTTGATACTCCTTTTCTTTTCTCTTCCTTTCCCGAGTTTATTAGAGAAAATAAAATTTTGATTCCTTAACATTATAGGTGCAATATATACATTATTTAAAAAGGCTGTATTCGTAAAGATTGTTGTTTTTGCTTAAATTTCACTTACAATAAAAAAGCAAAGTGATTTGAATTAATGAACCCTCTGTTTTTCCCGTATTAAAGTAAAATGTAAATGAAAACTAAAACTAATTGATCAATATTGAGAGGGATTGAGTGGGTCATATGAAAAGAAATAAATATTTGAAAGTTATTATACCGTTAGCTCTCATTGTAATCTGCGTTTATTGGTATTACTCAAGTATAGTAATATCAGGAACTTCAGAAAATGAAATGTGGAAGGTAACCTATTCCAAAAATACAGACCAGAGTGAACCAACTGGATGGGAAGGTCGTTTAAAACAAAGAAATGACGATAATGTAATGGTAAAAGCCATTGTAGTTAAAAAAAATGATAAAATTTTATATAGTATCGATAGTTTTGTAGAAGGAAGGGCAGAAGATGGCGAAATTACTGTTCTGCATCCTTTTTCCAAAGTTTTTTACTTAGGACCTAAGCCATCAAAAGGCACAACTGTATCCGTAGTTTGGGAGCACAACGATGAACCTGATAAAACTTATACCCACATTGTTCAAATAAGGTAGATATTAATAGGCAGCAGAAATGCTGTCTATTTTATTGGATTATTAATAGTTCAATTTCCCCTTGGTTGAACTTATTATCCAACGTCTCTAATGGAATGACCGGTTGTAAATGTAGGTTTTTGACAAAGGCTAATTTCGTAAACTTTGTTGTTTTTTATTTTTAAAAATATTGAATTATACTGAAATTAGCAATACAAAAAAAAACCAAACTCCGAAGAAAAAAGGTGAAATTTTAATGTTATACAGAAGGGGAATGACAATATGAAGAAAACAAAAGAAGAATTAATTAGTTATTATGAAAGACAGTTAGAAAAGGTAATTAGTGTTTATGGAAATGATTGGAGAAAAGAAGACTACATTAAGTGTGCAAAAGAAGATTTAGAAGCAGTAAAAAGCGATAGTGAATGGTAATGAAAAGTATATTAGCATTGATAATATGTGATTTTATATGTGGCATTTCGAGAAAATTGTACAGTAAATATTAAAGACCCGAATTAAATTCAGGCCTTATTTTTTATTAAAAAGCAACAATCTATACTAAAAGAGAATGGACAAAAGACGAGCAATAATTCTGTTTTTCTTTCCATTATTGTTAAATTTTAGTAATAAACGCGTTAATAGATACCATAAACGACTAAAAAAAGCCCACTTATAGGTGGTCTCTTTTATTTGCTCTAAAAGCAACATTAATCTCTAATAAAGCCTAAGATTAAAAGGGATTCAGGTATTATTACTTATTGTTAAAAAATTACATTTTATGTAGAATGTGTTTAATGGCTACAAAGGAGTGATTTTATGGAACGCAGCAAATACACTCGCTTATCATTTTTCTGTTTTGCTCTTTGTATCGTTTCATTCCTCGTTATATTAGGCATCGGTATATATGTTAGTGCCACCGAGCCTAGCCGCGGATATGTAAATATCGGTGTTTTAGGTCCATTGTTAGCTTGGGTTGCGATGTTATCTCCCATTTTCGGATTAATCCTAGCGATCTTAGGAGAAAAAGGTAATATGAAGTTGGTAGCCATTACTGGAAATATAGCCGTTTTATGTACGATATCTTTGTTCGTTGGTGCTATGAAATTTTATGATACTCTAGATAGGATACTTGCTTAGACAAATTTAAAACGCCCCCAATTTGGGGGCGTTTTTTAAGGAGGAAGTAGGTTGAAAAAAATGATCTTAGCGGGAATGTCGGCATTGATTATTACGGGGAGTTCGGATGAAATGAATAGAAGAGGCGGGCCATATGTGGAAATAATGGAAGAAAAAACAACTTTCGGTCTTTCTATTGTCGATACAGCAAGAATGATGGATATTGAAATTATTGAGCTGAAGGTCATTGAAGATCAAGTAATAGTACACTTTAAGTTGGACAATAAATATTCGTCAATTCCTGTTAGTTGGGATTCCGCCAAATCAAATATCGTCATCGATAATACAAAACTGAATGTGATCGATAGTTCTTTGGAGGAAAGAACTGATTCGGATGTTGTACAAGAAGGGGACATAACATTCGATGCGGAAGGTAAGGACGATATTTTCGATGAAGGGAAAGAAGTTACATTTAATTTAGGCGTGTTTGAAATTGCAGGGGATTTCCCTGAAAATAAAGAAATAACAACTTCCGTCGTACTGGATTAGTATAAAAACTGGTAAGGGAATATAGGAATATTACACACAATGGTATATCTTTTCTTGGTCGAAATGATAGAATATGCGGGTTAACACCTGAATAAAATTATTTAAGCGTAATAAAATTTGATAAAATACTTAATTAGCTAAATTAAATCTATAAAGACACCTCCTATGAGTTAGGAGGTGTCTTTATAGATTTATAGTTATTATTCCCACTCATAATCAGGATTGAATTCCTGCGGTTCTATTTCTGACATTTTATATGTAACGGGTTTTTCATTTGGCAACGTGATCGTTAGTTCGGTTATTTCTTTATTTAATTCTAAGGTTAGAAAAGAAGTCCTGTTCGATTCTTTGCTAACTATTATACCGGTTCGTTTTAATCCTGTTGATTCTGCTAACTGGAAATGAAATAGGATTTTATCTTTTCCCTTTTTCGGTATTTTTTCTAATATAAACTTGGTTCTACCCTCACCACCGTCACCATCACTTTTGATCAGGATATATGATTCATCGTCCATCCAACCACCATATATAGGATACCTAGTTGTTTCTGAAGTGGCTATATCCTCTTGTTTTGTAGAATCATCCGCCTGGTTTTTTTGTTCTGGCTCTACATCTACCTTTTCATTTGTCTCGACTACTTTATCATCAATAGTATCGTAAAAGGCAACGCCGGCGATGAATAAAGATATTGAGAAAAATACAACCAAGTTTCCTATTATACCGGTCATTTTTAGAGAGCCTTTTTCACCGATTAATGCTAGTATTAATCCACATATTGGAGCAATCATCATAATTCCAAAGATGGTGTAACCAAAAATACCGTTATTTCCAAAATCACTAGTAGGAATGGAAGTAGCTTTATTATGTCCTATAATCAAAGTCAAAACGAATAATAGAATGGTAACCATAAAGCAAGATATGGAAAAAATGCTTAACTTCTTTTTCATCACTGAATTTCCCCCTGTGTAAAATATGGTATTAATACACATAATATACATAAAACGGATTATAGACAAAGGCTAAATTATTATCAAACAAACCAGATACGTGAAAAATAGGGGTGTTTTAGATGGAAAATAAAAATGAATTAATTCCTTTTTATAAAGAAGCCATTCGGCATTTACAAGAAGAGCTGCATAATGCTAAAAACGGATACAAGAAGAACAGTCATCGCTGAGGCACTAGACACATATTACTTTGAGATTAACAAACACATCGTCTTAAAGGATGGGAAAACAAAATGGCAAAAGACATCTTTAGTCATTTCCCTCAAGTAAACAGGGTATGGGGGCTTTCAGAGGAAGAAATAATGGACAACTTTTGGTCCAAACAAAAAGGATTTCACTTTGTTGGTGAGGGTCACGATGAATATCAAGGGTACTTAATATTTGAAGAAATCAAGAAAGATTCATATTAGGAGTATTAATACAGTAAAATCAACTATATTTTAAGGCTGTTTTCTAAAAGATTGTTGCTCTCAGGATAAAAACAAATCACTTGCATTTTTATGGTAAAATATAAGTGATTTTAATCAACAAACGAGCCGGATTGTAGAATAAAGTACTTTTTCATTAACGGGGACAATTGCTGCATAACGTAATAGTAAGGATTTAAAAGGATTAGACCCTGAAGGAGGCTAAAAGTTGAAAAAAGAATATTTTGTGCAATACTCAGACCAAAGTATAATTAATAGCTTTGACTTTCCAAAAGATATCTTTGTTTCTATCACTATAGGGATTAGTGATATCCCAAATGATTTTATCATTTCCTTAGTTCAAAAAATGTTCAGTTTACCTGTTTTTTTTGTTTTAGAATCAATGATCTTTGGATATGAAAAAAAGACTTTAATTGAAAATAATATTCCTTTTTATGAGTTTTCGTCAGATGGTGCTATTATCAAAGTTGATTCTGTAGAGAAATTGAATCTGGTTAGTGAATTAGCAAAAGAATTAGTTTGTAATGGACTAAGTGTATTCATTTTTCACGGGAAAGGTATTGTAGAGCAGGATTTAATTCCCTCAAGACAATGTAATAGACCTATAGTATTTAAAAATTTTGATGTAAATAAAGTCGAAACATTTGTCGATATGGAAGAGGTTGGATTTACAATATTCAGTAAGAATAGTCTATTTAACTCGCCTGGAAAAATCCCAAACTATATATCCGATGATTACTCACTTGATATTAACAGCAGCGATATCTAACGTTACCGGCTATAAGTAGAATTGTATCCGTTATTCAACAATCGGGGGCTCTAATGATTAAACGGATCAATTGTATTATCACGCTTAGATTAAAATGCTCTGGGTGTTTTTTAGTACACCAAACTCCTAAAGCCGGTTAACTTCTGAACGTCTCAACAGTATGATAATTAGATCTTTGGCAAGCTGAAATAAGCATTTGTTCAACTCCTTTATCAAATGCCATATTCTTTCCTATTTCTAGCCAGCGAAACCAGTAAAGGTAATTATCCAGATAATATGTTCCGACTCCTTGAAAACGCTCCATCCAACCCTTTAGTCTGTTGTGAAAGTTATTAACGTGCTGTATATGATAGATACCTTTTTTCACACGTTGCTTCTGACGTTCATTAATCGTCTCGTGCAACAAGCCTTTTAACTTAGCGAATTTTTTATAGTTTGTAGCGGTATCAGTGCATAACAAAGCAGATGGGTGAATAAAATCACCTATCACTGCATCAATTTCTTCGGCTTTAACCCGCCCTGTACCTGCTTTACGTGCAATCATATTTCCATTGCGGTCTTGAGCCACGACTACGGCAACCTTAAGATTTGAAATTCCTCTTTTTTTATCTTTTTCTCCTCTTTTTTTTGGTTTTCTATGGTTGATCACACGGCACCCTTTTAAAGACTCACGAAAGAATGTTTCATCACTCTCGACAATTCCTTCTAATTGTTTGAAGCCGAGGCTACCTAGTGCGTTCAAGATTTTATGTCTCCAATAGAATGCAGTGGAAATATGTATTTTTAAGCGTTTAGCAATCTTGGGTAAAGTAACACCCTCAATCATAAGCTCAATATATTTCACCCACTTTTCTGGATATTTTGAGCCTGAAAATGGAGTATTAGTCATATCATTGAAAGTTTTATTGCAATCCTTACATAAATAGCGTTGCCTTGTACGATATTTCCCATTGCGTTTTACAGATGTACTTCCACAATGAACGCAACCTATTCCTGAAGCAAATCGAGCTTCACGTATAGGTCCGAGCAATTTATCAATTCTATTAGTTTCTTCTGGAAACAAATCTTGTTTTATTGCCTCAAATAAAGTCATTTGCTGTGACTTAGTTAAATCGTTGAAACCTTCGTATA
>NZ_JAGGQN010000066.1:0-35588 GCF_018613275.1 Bacillus sp. ISL-4 | reverse complement strand
AAAAGGTTGCCGCAGCAACCCCTGTTATTGAAGTAAAGCACCCGTTAGTTGAATAACTTTCGTATAAACCTCACTGAAATTGTGGTACTAATTTAAATAAGGAGAATTAAAATTCTCAACGAATAATCCAGAATCTTCAACCTTTTTACGGGCGTTAGGACAATCCTTATTTGCCCCAATGTACATATAGTAATCGTATCCGAAATGAACAAAAAAATCGTTTTTGTAACTTAACTTACACCAAATAACATTCCTTAAAGTTAACTTTGCTAACTCATTGATTTCTTGAGTAGTTACGCCTTTGCCCACCCACATTTTTGATAAAAAACCAGAAGCATTTTGATTCGCAACCTCGTCAGACCATATCTCTAAAGCGTTTAAATAAACCTTATTTAAACCCATCTCATCCATAAAAGTAGTAATTGCGTTTATGTAATTTGATTCTGTTCTCAAATAATCTTCTTCAATTACTACTGTTCCCACCTCTGAAAAACAAGTCCATTCCTTGTTATCAAGATAATAACCTCTTTCATCTCTGTTTTTAGGATTATATTTTGTTATCCTCCAAGAAATCAATTGGTTACACACCTACTTTTTTATCTTTATTATAAGGGTATTGTATAGATTATGAGACAATTTCTTCTTAAACTAAACTGCCGCTTTAGTGCCATAAGAAAAAGGCTGCCACAGCAACCTTCCTTATTGAAGTAAAGCACCCGTTAGTTGAAGAGGAAATTATTGTTTATATTTATTCAGTATTTGTCCTTATTCCACTTATATGGAATTTCCGCCCATTTATATAACAGAATAATCAAGAACATTATAAAACAGACCATTATGTTATCTATCCAATTAACCTCTTTGTTAGCTATAAATTTCCAAACGGTTAATACCACAAAATATATTAAGGGAAATCTGATGCTTTGCTTAAACATAATATCACCGACTTCATTCAGATTTTTTCTACAAATTTTTGTTATGCAACTAAACTGCCCCGTTTGTTCCATAAGATCAGAGTTGCCTTATAGACAGCTCTGATCTTCAGCTAGCGCACCCGTTAGTTTTAAGCTTTCTTCTTTATGGTCCCGAAAGCCCATAGGCCAAAGCTAGAGCAAAAGTAAAAAAAGATAAAGCAATAAAAAATAGGACATTTGATAAAACCAAAACTGAACTGGATAAGTTAGGTGTAACCATCGAGAATGTCTTTCTTGGACAAGCAAACTCTAATGGAGAATTAAACGTCGACCTTTTTGATGATAAAATTAAAGTGCCATCTCCTCAAGAAAAACCTTTAATGCTCGCAACTTTGAAAAAATGCCAAGCAGACTTAGAGTTGTTTGCCCTTGGAACTGAATCAAAGGAAGCTAAAGAGATGTATAGCAAAAATAGTGGAAAATTGCAAAAGGCAATTGATAATGTAGCCTTCATCTTAAAAAACTAATTATATTTTCTACCTTTGGGTTGATAAGAAAATTCATTTCCTCACTTTCATAAGTGATGTAATCAGTCCAATAATGACAATCGTCAGACATGAAAAAAGAAAAAGTGAACATGACTAAAAAGGAAGGCAAGGAGCTATTGAAAAAGATCCTCAGCCATTCAGAAAAAAAAGGAATCCCTACTTTCCTTAAAAAGAAAAAGAGAGCCTGATGGAAGTGTAAGCGCTTCTGAATAAAAACTAATTAATCCTTTAACAAATAAGATTCTGGCTAGTTCTCAAGATTTCAGAAAACCAGATTTAACTTTAAAAGAAGCAGAAATATTACATAAGGTCATACCAATATCGCCATTGTCAGCGAACTATTTATTAGTGTAAATACAGTAAAAAGACATTTGCAAAATCTTTATAGAAAATTCGATGTCTCAAACCGAACACACAAATGAAGAATTTCGTGTATCCTTGTCCATATTTTATGATCCTTTGCGTTGGATTTGGAAACAGGAACCACCTGTACTTTCTATTGAAAAGGATTTTTTTATTTATTGAATCAATATTGAGATTATTTTAAATGTTGAATAATAATTAGTCCAACACTAGTGAGATGTTATAAATCTATAAAATTGGTTAAACTGATAAAGTAATCCCACTATTTTTGATTAGCCTTTGCTCAAAGGCTAATTTTGACGAGTTTCTTCTATATAGGATAAATACCTAGATCATAGGGAATTGAGGGTAACGATAATTCTTGAAAATCTTTATCTATCTTCCAAAAAAAGTTAAATCCAATCTCATTTATTAAAGAGGCTACAGCCACACCAATCGGATAAAAAGTAATGAAAAGCCTTGGCTGATTTCTAAACAAATAAATCCCTAGTATCCAAGGAGTATAAAACCAACAATAATATGAAAAAGCATATTTTACCCCTTTTGTGTTTTTAATCTTATACAATTATCATGTTCTTTAGTTGAAGAAGAAAACAACATAATCAATAATAGAGCCAATTCAATAAGGAAGAATATAAAGTAATTGAATGGATAAAAGCCCTTCTCATATAGAGAGGGGCTTTTTTAGGCTCATTTTCTTATTAAATTTATTTTCGAGATCTTTTAATTGAGAGTAAACTTCCCTACTGTCTAGATTTTCTCCAATAACAACGAAATGATTTTTAAAAGCAATATCTTGAGGATAATAAGAAGGTACCCCGTATGTATATTGGAATAGATTAACTTTCCCTTTTTCTTCCTCGAATCGAACAAAGCCTTTTATTCGGTGAATTGTATCAGGAAGTTTCATTAACCAATTTTCAAAATCTGTTTTTTTAATTTCATTCGTAAAGGTATAGGTTAATGATTGGATATGCAAACGTTGATGAACATTCAACTTCTCAAATTCACAAATGGAATTACGATTGGAATAAGGAATACCTGATAATGATATGTTCGAAAAATTAGTTATATGAAGAGTTGCACCTGGATTTATTGATTTTAAATCAGCTTTAATTTGCTGTAATTCTTTTTTACTTAACCGAATAGTTTTATTGATGATCAAAGTATCTCCATGTTTTACTTGCTCTTCATATAAGCGATTCAGTTGAGGGCTATTTCTGCTCCTTTGTAACCATCTGTCTGCATCAACCGTTGTTATGATTGAGCGTATGGATATACGGTCAGCAATGACAGGAGACAGACAAGCATCCAGGATTTCAATAGGATGGGCCACACCAGATGCCTCTATGTATATTACATCAGGTTGATGCATATGGAATAATGTTAATAAAGAGATTTCCAATTCATCTTTAGCCGTGCAACAGATACATCCATTCAACAATTCCTGTAGAGGAACCTTGTCCCCTATTATGTCCGAATCAACGGATTTCTCGCCCAATTCATTCATTAAAACTGCCACTTTTCTTCCGCTACCTTTTTCATCCATTAATAGATTCTGCAACAAAGTAGTTTTTCCACTTCCGAGAAATCCACTTATGATAACTACCTCTACTTGTGCCATTTTAACTACTCCTTAATAAACATGTTACTTTAAAATTATGTTAGTAATAATATGTCTTTATTTGATGCAAACTTTTGTTTTCCTTTTTACCAGGTTTTCATGTTTGCTCATTTTAAATAAACTTATTTCCGTAAAATTGAATACTTATCATATAATCTTACCTATTCATAAACGGATTTATCTTATACATTCCAAGTAAATGGGTCTGGAAGCCCTGCCCAGTTGCTTTCTAGCTCACTTACCGTTAACAAGCACGCATCCAATTCTTTTGTGAGTTTTCTTGTGTTGATATCCATCCCAATGAAGACTAGCTTAGTATGACGATCTCCATACTCAATATCCCATTCCTTAAGGATTTGTGGTTCATTATTAAATATCTCCTCTTGTTGTAGTTCCGATAGAGAGGCAACCCAATAAGACAATGGCTCAAGTGTCACTGATGGCCCTGCTTGTGAAAATAGCAAAGCTACATTATTTCTGGTCGCACACCATGCAATCCCTTTAGCTCGTACGATTTCTTTAGGCATTGAATGTATCCAATTTGAAAATTTCTCTGAATTAAAAGGCAATCTTCTTGCATAAACAAACGATGATATTCCATATTCTTCGGTCTCGGGTGTATGTGTAGCATGCCCTTCATTTAATTCTTGAAGCCAACCTGCTGAGGCGCTTGCTTTATCAAAATCAAACAGTCTTGTATCCAAAATGTGTTTTGCATCTACCTGGCTATTTTCTGTACGGATCAGCTTAGCATCAGGTTGTAATTTACGTAATACATTCTCTAATTGATTTAAGTTTTCATCCTCTATCAAATCACATTTATTAAGAATGAGTACATCGCAAAATTCAATTTGATCTATCAATAAATCAGCAATATTTCTATCATCACTCTCACCTACTGCTTCCTTTCTATCCAGCAAGGAATCCCCTGAATGAAAATCATGCCAGAATCGATTCGCATCTACAACCGTAACCATAGTATCCAATCGGCAATATTCAGTTAAATCGATACCCATATTCTTATCTATATATGAAAATGTTTGTGCCACGGGAATAGGCTCGCTAATCCCCGTTGATTCTATGAGAATATAGTCAATATCTCCTGCTCTAGCCAACTTTTCTACCTCTTGAAGCAAGTCTTCACGTAATGTACAGCAAATGCAGCCGTTGGACAATTCAACAAGCCTCTCTTCTACCCGAGAAACATGACCACCTTGTTTGACCAGTTCGCTATCAATGTTTATTTCACTCATGTCATTTACTATCACTGCTACTTTTAATCCTAGGCTATTTTTTAAAATATGATTCAGTAAAGTTGTCTTTCCAGCCCCTAGATAACCACTTAATACGGTCACCGGAATTTTTTTCATTTTATTTCCTTCACCATCTAATAAATAGTAATCCTTACGATTTACATTATAAAGAATTTACGATTAAACTTGCAGCTTGACGTGCACCAGAAATATTACGTGCTATAGGACCCATTTCAAGTTCTGCTAATGCACCTGTCACATATAAGTTTTCTCCCCATTGTAAATTTTTTGAAACAATAGGATAACCACATTCTGCACACCTTAAATGATATTTTTCTATAATAGGTTGTATTAGAGATTTACCGGGTAAAGATGATTCAAAACCAGTAGCTAATATTACCATTCCAAAGGTTCCGATTTTATTATTTTTATCGTTGAATAAGTGCACCCGTTTATCTTCTGCTTTTATCGACATCACTTCATGATCGGCAACACGGATTGTTCCTTTTCTTATTCTATTTTTTAAGGTTGCATATAAATCTTGCGGAAGTGACCCTCTATGTCTGGCGTTTTTGATTTGTTCTCTTCGCATTCGGTAGTCCGTTATTTTTCGATAACCCGTCTGATTCTTTGGTCCAAGCCACGCTGGGTCACTATCAAAGGTATGGATTCGAAAGGGGTGCCTTTTTATTAATGTAACTTCAGCAGGAAAATTGTTTGACATTTTTACAGCTAGATGTGCAGCTGTAATGCCACCACCTATGATAGCAATAGGTGCCATAATTGAAGTGAAATCCAGTACTTTATCATCGAAAATATGTAATACCTTATCTGGGTTTTTTTTCTTCAAATCCCTTGCCCATTCAGGCCACATAAGTTGTTCACCTATCCCCAAAGCTAAGACAAGATTTTTTCCATATACCTTCTGCCCATTAGTTAAGGAAACAGACCAACGATCATCTGTCTTTTCAAGGGTTAATGCTTCTCCTTGTATCCAAGCTTTTTTAATTGCTACTTCTTCCATAAGCTGATTACAGTGTTCATTGAACGCATCAAGTGAAGGACGTTTATAATATCCGTACAGAGCTGTAGGCCAATCATTTTTGTTTCTTTTCACGTAGCTTTTTAAACTATCTGGTTTAACATCGATGTGGTGTACAACCGGTGACCGAAGGTACGGCATAGATATGATATCAGCTCGTTTTTTCCACTTTTCCAAAGGCCTAGCATTTTTATCAATAATAGCTAACTCATTAATGGTTACCTTGCCAGTCTTTAATAAAAATGTGGCTAATGTGGTTCCCTGTATGCCGCCTCCAACAATAATCCACTTAAACATAACTACCTCCTTATGTATAATCAATATCATAATTACTTACTGTAAGAAGACGCAATCCTTGTATGCAAATATCTCTCCATTTGTTGTTTTTCATCAATATACCGAGTTTATAGCATGCATCCAATCTTAAATTGTGAGGGTAAAGTGCCCCTGCATAATGATATTGAACTAGTCACCAGATTAGTCTTTTTCCCTTATCTCAAAAGGAAATTAATGAAGTATTATTGGAAAATAACTCAAAACTTAAATTAGAATGGTTCAGTTATCTTTTGCGCAGATGGTTTTAAGGTTAAGATAAGAAGATAAATGATCGCTGGGTAGTTTTATCGGATTGCTTTAATTTATCTGTATAATCAATCCATTTAATTCGATTACACCGTTCATCTATAGATTTATCTATTTCCATTTGTGCCTCATCCATTATTTCCTTTATTGTAGAGATATGGAGAGAGAAGTGATCTGCTGCCGCTTTAAATGGAGATTTCTCAATCATTAACTGAAGAAATTGCTTTTCATCCACAGAAACTTCCTCTAATTGATATTCCATACTCTCAATATACTGGTAAACTTCTCTGTGTATATTAGGTAATTTTTTGATAACACTTCGAAGTAAAAATTCCATTAAGATAGGATTAATCCGCTCCATATTTTCACCCCTTAATATTTCCATAAAAACACCAACTACCAGATTTTAACACCTGGTAGTTGGGATATTGAATATTTTACCAACTGGCTTTTTTCACACCCGGTATTTGACCTTTGTGAGCATACTCTCTAAAAGCAATCCTAGACATTTTGAACTTTCTTAGATATCCCCTTGGCCTTCCAGTTACTTCACATCTGTTCTTAAGCCGTGTAGGTGAAGAATCTCTAGGAAGTTTTCTTAGTGCTTCAAAATCACCTTTTTCTTTTAACTCTGCACGAATGGCTGCATATTTCATCACCATCTCCTGCCTTTTTTGTTCTTTAACAACTTTTGATTTTTTCGCCATAATAATTCTCCTTTTACAAATCGAAATGATTACGTTTTATTATAAATGCTTTTGCTTATTTAATTTATTCTCTTAATGCTTTATTTGGTCTCTCTGTGTAACGTACGTCTTTTTAATCGTGGACAATATTTCATTAGTTCAATTCTATCCGGGTTATTTCGTTTATTCTTTGTAGTAATATAATTGCGATCTCCAGTTTCCGTACATGCTAACGTAATATTAATTCTCATCTTTTTTCCTCCTACATTGTTTTATATTTACTCATATTTGTTAAAAAGAAGGTAGTGGGTCTTTAAATTCCGACCAATCTTGATTCATTTCTGCTTCCGTAAGTAAGCATTCGTCCAAGGTTTTTTCAATTTCTTTTTGATTCATATTAATTCCAATCATAACCAATTCGATTATACGGTCACCAAATGTTTCGTCCCAACTATCCAAGAGTTCTGGTTCATCTTTTAAAATTTGCATTCGCTCTTCTTCGGGATAACTCACTATCCAATTTCCTGCCGCCTGAATAGTTAGAGAAGGTCCAGCTTGCGAGAGCAGTCCGGAAATGTCGTTCCGTGTAGCTAACCAAAGAAATCCTTTAGAGCGTACCACCTCTACTGGCCAATTATGTATCCAATTCATTAGCCTTTCTGGGTGGAATGGCTTATTGCGGCGATATACAAATGATGCTATACCATACTCTTCTGTTTCTGGGACATGCTCTTCATTTAATTCTTTAAGCCACCCTGCCCCCTGACTGGAGGTCTCAAAATCAAAAAGTCCTGTGTTTAGAACTTGAGTAAGTGGTACAAGTGAATATTCACTCTCAATAATACGGGCCTCTGGATTGAATTTTTGTAAAACGGATTTTAGTTCTTGAACATTTGTTGACGATACTAAATCAACTTTGTTCAGTACAATCACATTAGCAAATTCAATTTGATCAATTAATAAATCGGCTATTTCCCTGTCATCAGTTTCATCAACTGCCTGCTTACGATCCAATAGAGTTTCTCCTGATGCGTAATCATGCCAAAAACGATTAGCATCTAAAACGGTAACCATAGTATCCAGCTTACATAATCTAGACAAATCTATTCCCAAATTTTCATCAACATAGGTGAAGGTCTGAGCTACGGGTATTGGTTCACTTATTCCACTTGATTCTATAACGATATAATCAATATCTCCTAGCTGTGCAAGCTTTTCCACTTCGATCAGTAAATCTTCTCTAAGCGTACAGCATATACAGCCATTTTGCATTTCTACCAGTTTCTCATTGGTTTTAGAAAATCCCCCTTTTTTCACCAAGGTAGCATCAATATTTACTTCACTCATATCATTGACAATAACAGCTACTTTAAGATTATCCCGATTAGTTAAAATGTGATTTAGTAGTGTTGTCTTTCCTGAACCAAGATAACCACTTAGTACTGTAACTGGAATTCTTTTCGAACCCACATTTTCACTCCTTTCAAAAAGCACCCTTATATCATTAATTGTACAAATCGAAACTATTACGATTTAATATGTAATAATACACAGCTATACTTTATTATTAAGGTTTGCTTTTTCTCTCCCGCTATGGTTAATAGCTATACCATTATAAATCGTAACGATTACTATTTACAAGTTTTTTTTATAAATAAATTCTTGCATCTCTTTCTTTAGAGTTCTAAATCCTTATAAATTCTACTTGATGTCGCATTTTTTTGACCAAAGTATTTGCCCTTGTATAATTTTGCTTGTTGATCCACTTCAGAAAGACAAGTTGACAAATTCTACGGCCTATAGTTAATTTTATCGGGATTCTATTCGCGTTAAAAAGCTAAAGGGGTTATATTCCCTTCAAAACCTTGGTCAACCCACCTGCATTTTGAATAAATAGTCCCAACCTGCCTACTGAACTTCTCCCTTCTAGGAACGCGGAAATATTACCCGGAAGTTTAATCCATTCTTTTGTTTTAGCTAAAAGGAATGAGTGTGGTGGTATATAATGGACTGCCCATCCTCACAACAATTTCGCTGTATTTTGCTGAAAGAATCATGGTATCACCTTTTCTTTATCATAAGATAATGAAGCATAAGCATCATGTAAATGAATGGATTCCTCATTTCGGCATTCAATATGAAATGATTGAACCCACCTTAATTCATATAGGTCCGCAGCAACCAGTCTAATCAGGTCTTCAACAAATCTTGGATTTTCAAATGCTTGTTCCGTCACCTTCTTTTCATCAGGCCTTTTTAAGATGGAATAAAGCTTAGCACTTGCATTCGATTCAATTACTTCTAACATGATTTCCTTAAAATTACGTGGGAAGCTCCTATCTGAATAAGTTTCAATTTCAATAGTAACAATTCCTCTCTGATTATGTGCGCTATATTCACTGATTTCTTTAGAACAAGGACAAAGTGTTGTAACTGTTGCTGTCATCCCTATCTTTTCATTCCATATAGCTGGCTCCTGGTAGCATACTTCTATATTTACATCTGCACTCATCAGACCTGACATACCCAGTACAGGACTTGTTCTTTCAAAAAACCATGGAAAAGACACTTGGACAGCTGAAGATTTCTGTTCCATCCTTTCTGCCATCCTTTTTGCTAAATGACGTAATGACTGAGGATTCATTTCTATCCCCTTTGAATAGGCTTCTTGAAGAATTTCTGGGAGCCTGCTCATATTTATCCCTTTCTTATTACTGCACAACTCAGTAGTTAGTGTAAACTCACCAATGGTTTGTTGAATTACCGGTTCAGATTCTGCTTTAACAATGACTAGATACTTAATTTTTTTAATTCCTACATTGTCGATTTTAAAGAAATAATTTTTTTCTATGTTTTGCAAGTCTGGCATATATTGTTTGACTGTTGGTTTAACTCCATTAATAGGATAGGTTGAACCAAAATATTGAAGTCGATCTAGTTTATTAGGTAATTCCAGAATTGGCATCTTTTAATACTCCCTTAAATAATAATTCTTAACCAGTTATAAAAATATTGATCACGAGTAATATCTTTTTCTAAAACTAAATGGAATTCCTCTTAATTTAGTTAAGTACAAAAGTTCAGTACAATTTAGAAACCATTTAGTGATCACCCGATTGGTCCCTAAACAAGTTTCTAGAAAAATTTATTTTTGCCCTGGAATACTTTGAAGAGTGCAAAAATATAATAAATCGTAACCATTACGTTTTGTTCTTTAACCATATAATATTTACTTTCATAAATCAATTATTAATTAGAGGTTAAAGACAAAAAAAACTACTTATTTTCTATCAGGTAGTCTATCAAGAATTTACTAAACTTTGAGTCTTTTTTATTTTAACAACTATGTCTACTTGCTAAAAAAGTGAGCATGTTGAATAAAGACAAGCATATGTTTTATTAAGATAAATCGTAATTATTAAGATTTGTAAGGAAGGTGGTTCTTAATATGATGCGTTTTAAACGCTATTCAGCAAATCTATTATTTTTTATCCTATCACTTCTTTTTCTAGGATTCTTCTTTTTGGGGGAACGCTTTATCCCCATTCAAATGAATCTATCATCCATGCCTATGCTGAATTCTATGTTCGTTGTATTTTTGGGACTGTTCTTAGAATCCATTCCCTTTCTCTTTCTTGGAGCAATCGCGTCCTCGTTCATACACTTATTTATTAGTGAAGAATTAATTCAGCGAATGATACCAAAAAAACCGATTGCTGCACTCTTTTGGTCTATCGTTGCCGCACTGATCGTACCTGTATGCGAATGTGCAATTATACCAGTCGTTCGTAGGCTGATTATTAAGGGTGTCCCTATACATGCGGGTATCGTTCTATTAGTCACTGCACCCATTTTAAATATCATAGTATTTGGATCTACCTATTATGCTTTTCAAAAGAACCCAGAAATTATATATGGACGGGTCATCATTTGTATACTAACCGCCATTATAGTAGGTGCATTCGTTTATATTTTTTGTAGAAAAGACATTATTAAGGAAGAAGCAAATAAACATAATCATAATCATTCTCAACACGACCACTTTTCCTCTTTATCACATAAATTAACTCATTTAATTAATCATATTACTGATGAGTTTTTTATGGTGGGGAAATATTTTATCATAGGTGCAGTATTTGCCAGTGTGTTTCAAGTTTGTGTTGATAGGACAATACTAGCCGAACTTGGAAATTCACAAATACAAGGAACAGTACTGATGATGGGAATAGCATATATACTCTCCCTTTGTTCATCAGCAGATGCTTTTGTAGCTGCCTCCTTTTCCCATAGTTTTTTACCGGGTTCAATTTTGGGATTCCTAGTATTTGGGCCTATGCTCGACCTGAAAAACACTCTTATCATGATGTCATGCTTTAAATGGCGTTTTGTATTTATATATATATTGCTAGTCTTCTTAGTCGTCCTTAGTTTATGCCTGTTAGCAGGGGTCTGGATCAGTAGAGGAGGTTTGTAGTGAAAAATACAACTTATAAATTTGAAGCGTTATTATTGCTTGGATTAGGTCTAATGATTTTCAAGCTATATGTATCTGGAAATTTAACTCAATTAATTGCTCCGAAAATGCTGTCATACTCATTAATTTCCTTAGCAGCATTTTTAATTGTGGGATGTTTACGAATGAAAAAAGAAAAAAAGAAGGTTCATTGCTGTGGATGTGAAACAGATCAAGAGAAATCAAAGTCGTCTCTTACCTCAATTTCCAAATATGGTCTATTTTTGATACCAATTTTACTTGGGTTTACATTGACTAATTTCACATTAAGCGAAGATGTATTGGCAAAGAGAGGAATTGTTCAAAAACAGATCCAGTCTGACGATTCTGCCAAGAACGAAACATTCCATCAACATGATGTAATAAAAGTTGACGATAAAAATTATTTTCAAGTCTTGGACTATTTAATGACAAATATTGAAGATATCGAAGGAAGAAAAATAGAAATTTCAGGCTTTGTATATCGAGAGAGTCAGTTTCCGAAAAATCAAATCGCTATTGCTCGCCTCTCCATGACCTGTTGTATCGTTGATGCTAACCTATATGGTTACCAGGTTAAAGGTCATGTAAAAACAATGAAAACGAATAGTTGGTACACTATTCAAGGGAAATTAACTAAGGGAAGCTATAATGGTGAGACCGTTCCAGTGATCCAATTAATCACTTCTAAGAAAATCCAAGCTCCAAAGGATGTCTATTTATATGAATATGTAGATATAACCGAATAGTATAGACTGGCTATTACCAATATAAACAAAAGTAAGAGCAGCTTTTGATAAAGTTACTTTCAAATCTGCTCTTACTTTATATAGTACTTTTTAATAGTAAAAAGTACTGGGGAATAAATAATGCAATTCATTCCATATTATTCTTTCCTCTAACTTCATCATTTGGGTTTATTATTTATGATAGTAAGTGAGAAACTTAATTATACAACGATAAAAGAATGGAAAACAAAATAACGCTTAAAATACTTGTTATCATTTGTTTTCCAGCTAATAAGAATGCCTCTTTAAAAGAAAGTTCTTTCATTATTTTTACTAAGGTTACTAAACAGGCAGTAAATGTACTACAGAGGAAAACCGCAATAAATAGTTCTCCTACTGCTATTTGTTCTGCCATAATTCCGGAACCTTCATTCAATAATAATATTCCGTCCTTACGGAATAAACTTGCAACAAATGCAGGGGCTATATCAGTAGATAAGCCAATAACAACCAATAAGGGTGCGATAAACTCCTTTAAAATTTCCATCCATCCTAGAAAATCAAATAATGAAGCAACCAGGCAAATAATTAAAAAAATTGGCATAGCTTGGACAAGAAATTGACTTAAAACAGGCTTTAGTCTATAGGATAAAGTTTGTCCGGAAGGCCATTGCAAGAAAGTCTTTCTTTTTCTAAACATTGGTACCAATGTTTTTTTATTCCAAATTTTCCCGTGAATAAGTGATATTAATATCAAGATGAATATATACGGGATAATAAGAAAGATATGTCCTGAAGCACCAAAGACAGATAGAGACGCTCCTAGCTGATAGCTACAGGCAGAGCCAAAGGAAATAACTGAAATGCAGTTCTTCCTAGTACAAATGTTGCAACTTCGACTAGATTGTATTGCAACAACATTGCATCCAAAACCGTTAATGATAGGAACAAGATCTTGTCCGGTTAAACCAACTTTTCTCATAAGTGGATCAAGTGCATCTGTAATTTGATCCTTTAATCCACTTTCTTCTGTAATCGCAATAGCTAAGCCGAATAAAATCACAACCGGAAAAGCCCAAATGAAGGAGTAGATTCCCAATGATAGTAGTCCAAAATCTCCAAAGAGCACAGTTTTTAAGGTTTCAGGAGCCCCTCCACTCCATCTAATAAGAGAATTAACAATGGTTGATTCTACAATGCCCTCTACTTTTTTTGAAAACTGGTAGGCTAAAAAGATTGGGAGGGAATAGATAACTAGTAAAGTTATAAGAGCCACATATGGCCCTAAGATTCGCACTTGGAACAGTGATTTTAAGTCCTTTATTTTTTTTATACGTAAATTATTAATTTCCACACTTTCTGCAAAAGTAACTGATCTTGCTAACTCACGTATTTTATCCCCAACTCTTGAATCAACTCTTCGTGTGTCCATTATAAATAAAGGGAATTTGTTTTTTTCTTTAAAATCATTTAATTCATTTAGTGATTCTTGATCCATTTTATCTTCAAAGCTAACTATGACAGCAATCGGCTTATCTTCAAAAGGGAAAACTTCTGTTAAGACTTCAATCTCCTCTTTAAAGTGGGTGCCTCTAACTATAAACCAATATTGATCTGCAGATTTTATCTTTTTTCTTGTATATTGACTTGAGACTAATTCACTTCCAATACGGATTCCAGGTGTATCCATATACCGGGTCTGATTTTCATTCACTTCTAGTATTGTAGAGGTAGATCCTTTAACATTAGATCCCTGAGTAGGGAAATTTTTTTGTAATAATCCTTTAAGTAGCGTAGTTTTTCCTGATGATTCTAAACCTAATAATACAATTTTCATATTAATCTCCTAACAGGCGCACCCTTTCTCACAACAAGATAAGTCATCAAGGTACATGGCAGACTTCTTATACATTTCAAAAACCTCTTGATTGCGAGGTAGATTATGATGGAAAAAGATATCCTCAGCAATAATGGCAAACCTTTGGCGGAATTTATAAATAAAACAAAAAATTGTATTACTTTGCCTTACATTCGGTCCAATTAAATACACTGAAGGGGCTAGCGTGGACTCATCCTTTTCAGTTAAGATTGGTAGTCCTTCTTCGTTCCATTCAAATAACTCCTTGAATTGCTTCGCACCGCTCCCAAAACCAGTACAGATAATTGGTTCCCATTTAGTTTCTACAACATCACCATTCTCGAATTGAATGAGAAACATGTCTTTTTCATCGTCCTTTTCGACGGAGATTGCTCTACTCATTGGATGTTCAAAGATTCCATTAAGCGCTTTTGTTGATTCAAGCCTTTCTCTTGTAAATGGTGATAAGGTCCTACTAGGATCTACCTCAATATCAAACCACTGTTTCGCAGAGTAATATACATCCACTTTTCTCCCTTCTTTATTTAAGTGATAGGCCGCATCCGCTGCGCTCTCACCACCACCAATAATGATTCTATCCCCTTCAATTTCTTTCCATGAGGTAACATCGCCGTAATGTATACCATATCTAAAAGGGCGTTTTGGAAATTGGAATTCGCCACAAGCAATAATAACTGAATCTGAGAAAAAACCATCACCCTTCTCGCTTGTTTGTACCCAATACTTTTCTTCCCTTTTTTCTACTTTATGTACTTGTGTATTTTCACTAACTGGCAACTTGTAGTGTTCAGCAATCATACATAAATATTCGCCATATTCCTCCCCTGATAAGTGTTCTTTTCCAAAAGTATATGCAGGTGACGTATCAGGTAAAATCGCGTTTAAATCTAAATAACTAAAACCATGAGCAGTAAAAGATGGTGTGATAAACCTTGTTTCTTCAGGCCATTGAAAGAATGTTGAACCAACTTGATCCCTCTCTAAAATAATAAAATCATCCATTCCATTCTGCTTTAATAGAACACCCATACCAATCCCTGCTGGGCCTCCTCCTATAATCGTAATCATGTATATTCCTCCTTTTATAAAAAGCTTATTACTACTGCTCAATGAATCTCGTTTATTAATGAATCCTATTTTCTATTTTCTATTTTCCATTTGCCCTTGTTCTTTTTTACAACTTAAATCGAAACAATTACGATTTACACTATAAAATTTAGAGACAATCTATAGACATAAACTATTACAGTTCGAAGTTGAACTTGTTTATGTTATGTGAGTGATAAGGGCACTATTTTTAATTAACTATTGTATATCTATAATTCAATACCCTTGATGTAACGTGATTTTCTACCTATTTCTCTAAACAATCGTAACAGTACCCATAAAACTCAAACCTTTGTAATTTAAATTGATTATTAAAGGAAACCTTTGAGAAATCTATAGGACAGTTATCTTTATCCAGAGATTCACTTTTCCCACAATTCAAGCATTTTATCATACTCCTCGTATTTTCAGACAATAATTGATATTTACATTCTCTTTCCCACATACCTTTCTTCACTATAAATCCTTTTTTTTCCAACAAAACCAATGTTCTGTAAACCGTATCTAAACTGATACCGGGGATTTTTAATTTAGCCTCTTTATGAAGAATTCTGGCGGAAATAAATTCACTGTTTCTGTTACTTATCAATTTAATTAATAGTTTTCTTTTATTCGTCATCTTATAACCCGTTCTAGTTAAAACAGAATTTATTTCATATTGTAAGTTCATCATTATTAACTCCTTTCCTTATTGAATAATCTCTTTTTAAGAAATTAAAGTTAAATAATCCTCCCCAAACATATGTCTTAAATAATCTATCATTTTTATATCCACCTAAAATCGTAATCATTTCGATTTACTTTAAAATTAAATCATATTTTCATTAGAAAATCAAAGAAGTATATTTCTTTATTTTTTTCATAAACTCTTTAATTAGTGCGTAAAAAATAGTTAATTTCGATGTACACGATACTGCTGACAAATACAATAGATAATGAAATGATTTTTTATAATATTGGTATGTGAATAAATAAAATCATTCATTTTTCTAGAGAGAAGGTGCGCATTTTATCACTGTAAGATGATTATTGGCACTTCTTCTCTCAGAAAGATTTACGGTTTCCCTAAGTTAACAAAAAAACATTTTAGTACATATCAATGACCTTTTCTTTTTAAAAAGTAAATCTTTTGAAAAACAAATCCCAGTAATAAGATGACAACAAGAAGCAACGTAATAGTTGCTCCTGGAGGAGTTCCCAAATAATAAGATGTACTTAAACCGGTGATGATGCCGAAAAAAGCAGTAATTATCGCGGTAATAATTACCCATTTGAAACCTTTTGCTATCCTTATTGAAAAGGCAGCCGGTAAGACTAGCAGGGCTGATACTAACAGTACACCAATTGTAGGGATAATGACCGCTATTACTAGTCCAGTTAAAATACTGAATGAGAGTGACAGAATATGTGTATTAATCCCACTAGCAAATGCAGTATCTTCATCAAATGTTAACAAAAATAGCGGTCTTTTTAATATCCAAAAATACAGGAGAACTATTAGGGTTATAATCAGCATGGTATATACTTGCCGATCACTGATAGTTACAATGGAACCAAATAAATATTGCTCCACATTAGTTGTCATGCCACCAGCACTAATACTCATTAAAAAGAGGGCAAGTGATAAACCAGCAGCCATTAATATGGCAATGGAAACCTCAGAATAAGAATGGTAAGCTCTGCGCATATACTCTACTGCGATGGCACCAATGATAACAACAAGAAAGCTTGAAAGCGTTAAATCAGTATGAATGAAATAACCGACAGCTACTCCAGCTAAGGAAATGTGTGAGAGGGTATCAGCCATTAACGCTTGTCTCCTTAATACGAGGAAGACTCCCAGTATTGGGGCAATGATAGCAATTAATCCTCCTGCCCAAAATGCCCTTCGCATGAATTCAAGGTCAAACATTTCCATGTATCTCGTTCTCCCTTCTCAAGATGAATGATTTTATCAAGATAAGGTTTTACATCTTCTTGATCATGGGTTACCATCAAGACCGTACAGTTGTGCTCCTTAACTCGATGGCTCATAAATTCATAAAAATTTTTTCTACTTTCAAAATCCATCCCGGTTGTTGGTTCATCAAGTACAAGAAAGTCTGGTTCAGCTGCTAAAGCACGTGCTATACAGATTTTTTGTTTTTGACCACCAGATAATGCTCCGATTTTATGGTTCCTAAATTCCCACATCCCAACCATTTCCAAAGCATTTTGAACAACCTTCTCATCAAGAGCAGTCAATCTAGCAAACCATTTTCCTTTACGAAATCTCCCGGAACGGACCAATTCTATAACAGTACTTGGAAAACCAACATTAAATGAAGCTATTTGTTGAGGTACATATCCAATTTTTAACGGTAGTCCTTTTTCATTAATTTTACTTATTTTTATCTCTCCGCTCCAAGGCTTTAATAAGCCTAGTAACAATCGCAGCAGAGTCGATTTAGAGGCACCGTTAGGTCCTGTAACCCCAATGAATTCACTACTATTTATTTGAAAGGAAATATCGTCTAGTGCTGGAGTATGGCCATACCCAAATTTAATTGCTTTTACTTCTACAAGATTCAATCATGTCACTCCTTTCCAGTTTCACAAAAAAATAAAAAGCGTAACTATGTCATTTATCACGCTTTTATTGCATAAACTATTTACTTAATGCACCCTTTAGTTTATCTAAATTATCTTGCATTACTTGGATATAATCAGCGCCTTTTTTCTGATTTTCCTCACTTAATCCTTCCAAGGTATTAAGTACTTGAGTTTCAGCCCCTATTTCATCTGCTAGAGTTTTTGCTACCTTTGGGGATGCTACTTCTTCAAAGAAAATAGTTTTTATATTATGGTCTAATGCAAATTTCTTCAATTCTGCAAGCTTAGCAGGACTTGGTTCGTTTTCAGTAGACAAGCCGGCAATTGCTACTTGTTTAAGACCATATTCATTCGCTAAGTATCCAAAAGCTGCATGTTGAGTAATAATTTCATTACTTGGAACATCTGCAAGTGTAGATCTAAATTCTTTATCTAGGTCCTTTAGTTCTTCTATATATGCCACACTATTTTTTTCATACTCTTCCTTATGATTTGGATCAACCTTTATTAATGCATCCTTAATATTCTCAACTTCTTTTTGTGCAAGTGCAGGGCTTAACCAAACGTGTGGATCCTTTTCATGACTATGTGCTTGCTCTTCTTCCTCTGCATGTTCATGCTCTTCACCTTCCATTAAAGTGATTCCTTCGCTCGCTTTAACAAAAGTAGACTTTTTAGAATCTAAACTCTCTTCGATATCAGGCACCCATGTCTCCATATACTCACTGTCATATACGAATAAGTCTGCATTTTGTATATTACCTACATCCTTTGGTGAAGGTTCCCAATCATGAGGCTCTATGGAAGAAGGAATTAATAATTCTACCTCAGCAAGATCGCCAACAATATTTTTTGTAAACTCATACATTGGATAAAAAGTAGTGACTATTTGAATCTTATCAGTATCCTTCTTTATTTGATTTTCCGATCCCTCATTACCATCCCCTTGTTGACATCCGACAAGTATAAGTGGGATTGCAAATACAGGAGCTACCATTCTGTTAAACTTTTTCATGAAATTACCCTCCGATATATATTCACTCTTTTTTAGCATTTGTAGTATATCGTAATTATTACGATTTGTAAATTGGAATGATTACGATTTGAATACACATTCCCCCAGTACTGGTAATTGAATTCTTTTTCTATCTTTTTAATTCAGATACATGCTACTAACCTTAACAAAATTGTAGCTAAAAACACAAATACATCCTTTGATAGCCAATACTAAGAATCCTTTTTGAAAAAAATAATCAAAACGGATTCTTTTCTTAACAATCATAATCGCAAAAGGATAACCAATGCCCAGGTTTCAAGGTTTAATAATGACTGGCTGTCTAAGGAATCCTTTCATGTTTTTTACAGATAAGTTCATTCCTATTGAAGAGATTCAAAAGCATTCCTTTAGAAAATTTCTCACGAAGCTTATCAGGCAATTGATTGATTATAGTATGGATGTTGGTTTGGAATAAAGTTTGTTTAAAAAATTTCCGTAAACGCTGATTTAGCTGCAAACAAAAATACTCGTTTTGATTAGAGCTTGATCAAAACGAGCTTTTTCTGATGAGTTATTTTTTATAAAAAAGATTGATCATTTTGATTTTAATTCACAACAATATGCCAACTTACATTCTTTCTTAATTTAGGCTTATCTCATACATAATTAATTAGCCATTAAAAAGAAAAAGAATCCTATAAAAAGATTATCCTCTATAAGAATAAAATATTAAATTCAACAAACCCTTCCAAAAGTTATATATGAAACTTTTGAAAGACTCCTTTATTTTTACCCAACAAATATTTTTCGTCGATCATATGCAAAAATGATCATCGTCACACCTAGGATAGCACAAATCATATACATAAATGAGTATGAGGAAAAATCAGCTATCGGCCCCATAATGACACCACCTAGCGAAACACCTAAATCGGCCATAGCAATAAATAAACCAAGTAACACATTTCGATTTACCTTAGGTAATACAAAGGTTAAATACGTTGTTAACGTTGGATAGATAATTGCCTGAGCTATCCCCATTAAAATCGCACCTGCATAGAAAAAGAAAGCCCCACCCGTTATAGAAACGCTTACACATTGCGCCGCTATCGCTAAAAGAAGCATAGCCCCCATGATAAATGATGAATGCCACTTACCGTCTGAAGGAATCCTTTTCCTTAAAGCAAAACGAGCAAAGACAACGGTACCAGCCTGAAGCATGAGATAAATTCCAGCATTGCCGTTTTTTAATTGCATAGCATACAGTGGTAGGAAGGTTGTAATCGCTCCAAATACAATGGAGGTAACTAACATCAATACGCTGCATTTAAACAGAAACGGATTTTTTACCAACTGACTAAATGCCTTAAACATACTTACTCCTTGCTCATTTTTAACTGAAGCAGGTTGATCCTTTCCTTTTTCCATTTTGGCACTATAGCCAAACACCCCTGTAGTGATGGCAATTGCTATCATCACTACTGTAAAATAATCCATACCTCCTTGCCAAATTCCTAATGCCAGTATAGGTCCAATAATACCTGGTATATAAGAGAATAAAGAATAAAGTGAGATGCCCTGAGAGCGATCCTTCTCTGGTAGTGCATCAATAATGCCTATCTGCAATGCCATGGAAAAAAAAGCTGTCGACACCCCTTGTAACATACGGGCAACTAGATAGCCGCCTAACCCAGTAATCGTATATAATAGTAAAGCAAAACCATTGACTATAAGAATAATGCGCAACACTTTTATCGGTCCATGCTTTTGAATGATTTGACCTGCCCACGGACGAAAGAACATGGTTGTAAATAAATACGCCCCTATTATCAAGCCGATAGTAGTATTGCTGGCTCCTAATGATTCCCCTTGTAAGGGGATAATAACATTTAGAATGGCATTGGCACTAAAATAAAGAAGAACCAACAGATATAAACGCAGAAACGGCCAAGACATAGCTCCACTCACAATTTTTTCTCCTCCTAGTTCGAAAATAATCTAAAAAGTTATTAATTTGTCCAATAATTTTCTAGCATATTCTGACTGCACGTTTTTTAATTGTTCGATTTTAATTACTTCTTCAATTTGACCATTTCTAAAAATAATGACCCTGTCGCAAATATAGGCGGCGGCCTGAATATCATGAGTAATAAATACATAGCTCATATTGTAGAGGTTTTTTAATTCCTTAAGTAATTCAAGCACTTGTATTTGAACTGATACATCTAAAGAACTGATTGCTTCATCTAATAAAATACATTTTGGTTCTGTGGAAATGGCCCTTGCAATACATACCCTTTGAACCTCTCCCCCTGATAATTCATGAGGATATCTTTTTCTGTAGGACGGATTTAACCCAACTTGATTCAATAGATTATCAATCCTGTTTTGAATTTCTATTTTGAGCTTGCTCTTAATTTTTAATGGCTCCATAATGGCTTCCTCAACTGTAAAAAATGGGTTAATGGAAGATTTATAGTCTTGAAAAACAGCGCTAATGTTACCCGATCTCACTCTTCTATCCCCTACATTTTCACCCTGAAATAAAACGGTTCCCCGATCTGGCTTTTCAATTCCTATTAGTAAACGACCTAAGGTGGACTTCCCGCTCCCACTTTCTCCGATAATACCGAGACATTCGCCACTTCCACATTCAAAACTAATATTGTTCAAAATCTTTTGTCTTTTGTTTGAAATGAGTCCACCACTTTTATAAGACTTCTCCACACTATCAACCTTTAGCAATTTTAAGCTCTCCCCATTATTTTCTTAAAATGATTACTCAACGCTAGTCTAGTAGATACTAAATATTTGGTATAGTCATGTTCCGGTTCTGAAAATATAGTTTTTGATTTTTCTCTTTCAATAATTTCTCCATCCTTCATGACCATAACTTCATCAGCAATTGCTCTAACAACTCCCAAGTCATGAGAAACAAAGATCATAGAGCAGCCCATTCTTTCCCGTATTTTTATAAATTGCTCAACGACTTCAAATTGTGAAATAGTATCTAAAGCTGTTGTTGGTTCATCAGCAATAATAATGTCTGGTTCTAATACTAATGCTAACGCAATCATTATTCGCTGCAACATTCCACCCGATAGCTGGTGTGGATATTTATTCATAATCTCTATCGGATTTTTCAGCATGACACTTTTCATAGCATTTTTTATTTTTTCTTCGATTTCTTTATTACTCCAACCGAAATGTTCAACAAGCGTTTCCTTTAAATGAACCCCAATTACACAGGAAGGGTCAAATGCACTCATCCCATTTTGTAGAATCATGCAAAGTTTTCTTCCCCTTCTCTTTCTCATCTCCTTTTCTGAAATTTCGTTTAAGTTTTCGCCTTTAAATAAAATGTCTCCTGATTGGTGAAGCCAGGATTTATTTAATCGCATTATTGACCTACAAGTCAGAGACTTACCGCTTCCGCTTTCTCCTACAATTGCCAGACAGCTTCCTAGCTTTAAATGGAATGAACTATTATAGATAATCACTTTACCGGAGCTACTATCCCATATTCTCAGATTTCTAACTTCTAATATATTCATAGATTATTTTGCCACCTCTTTTGAAGCTTAATTTTAGAGATTGTTAACTCTTCTTGAAGCTTATTTTTTGAGGTAATTAATTTAGGGTCTATGGCAACTTGAAGTGCATCAGAGAAAAAGTTAAATGCAGATACTACCATAATAATGGCTAGTCCAGGAGCTAACATTAATTCTGGTCTTGTAAACATTACTTCCCTTGCCTCATTTAACATCATTCCCCATTCAGCATTTGGGGCTTGAATTCCTAATCCTAGGAATGAAAAGCCTGATACTTGCAAAATCATCGAACCAATTGAGCTGCTCGAAATCACTGCGATATCAGAAAATGTAACAGGAACCATGTGCTTATAAATAATTTTCACGTCACTAATACCTGATGCTTTGGCAAATTTCACATATTCTTTTTCAGCAAACTGCATAACAGACGTTCTGATTATTCGAGCAAACCATGCCCATTTAATCAAGGTAAACGCAATCAATATATTTTCAAGCCCCACACCTAAAATACCAACAACAGCTAATGCCATTACGTATCCTGGAAAAGATAGCATCGTGTCACAAATTCTCATTACAGTGGCATCTACTTTTCCTCTAAAGTAGCCTGCTAGAAATCCTAAAACCGCTCCAATCAAGACAGATATGAATAATGCAACTAAAACCCATAAAACACTGGGACGAATGCCATAAATGATTCTGGATAAAATACATCGTCCTAAGTGATCATTACCTAATAGGTAATCCCATGATGAAGAAGCATAACGAAGGCTCATATTTACTTCTTCAGGGTCATGTGGAGCAAATATAGGGGCGAAAATGCCAACAACGATTGTTACAACGATAACTATGAGAGAAATTGTGCCTAACCTATCTTTTATTAAATTTTCAAATAGTCTCATTTAGATATCATTCCTTAATTTAGGATTCATCACAGCGTTTATAATGTCGGAAATGGTATTAAATAATACAAAGGCCACTGCTAAAATAAGTACATACGCTTGTATAATCGGGAAATCCCGGCCTAGAATAGCTCGAACACTTAAACTTCCTAATCCTGGCCAAGCAAATACATTTTCTATAACGACTGTACTTCCCAATATAATAGGTATAGCCATACAAAATATCGAAATGGCCACTTGCAATGAATTTCTTAAGATGTGCATGGTGACTTTCCTCTCTGTTAAGCCACATGCCCTTCCATACAGTACATAGTCTTCATTTAAATTACTCAACATCGAACTTCTAACGACCCTAAAATAAATGCCTGCATAGCTTATCGCAATGACAATAACCGGTAGAATATAACTTTTATACGACTCCATTCCGCTTGTTGGCAATAAATCCACTTTTACGGAAAAATACCAAATCATAAGAGTCGCCATCCAGTATGACGGCATTGCCGTTAGGAAAAATGAAAATCCCCTTACTGACTTATCCATAATTTTCCCCTCTTTCATCGCACAGATCACACCTAAAAGTATCGATAGAACAATAATGACAACAGATGAAACCAACGTTAGTTTTAACGTATTTAGAAAAGCAGGACCAATTAACGACCAAACCGGTTTTCCTGTCACGTAGGAAACCCCAAAGTCCAACTGTAAGCAAGCAATAACCCAATCGAAGTATCGTATAATAAATAGTTTATCCATCCCCAACTCATCTTTCGTTTGAGCAATTAATTCATCTGTTATTGTTGGAACACCTTGCGCTTGCAATACCACTTCAACTGGATCTAAGGGAGAAAGATTAATTAGAATAAACGTTAAAAATGAAATGACCAAAAGTAAAGGGATTGATATGAATAGTCTCTTAATGATGTAACTTCCCATAGAAAATCTCCTTTTAATAGAAATTTTTAAAAACACACTTACTTCTGCAATATAATACTTAAAAGGTTACTCTTCACATAAATAAAAAGGGGAATCTTCCCCTTTTTATTTATATTTCTATTCAAAGTTCATCAGTTCAAATGGTAACTCAAATTGCGTTTGCTTAAATGATATGCCTTTTAAATTTTTTGGGGCAACTACAGTGACACTGCCATTTGAAATGGGAATAAAGACTGCTTCATCATGTACAATCGTCAAAATATCCGCATATAACGATTTTCGTGTTTTCTCATCAGGTGACACCATTACTTCATCAATCTTCTTGTAGAGTTCATCTGAGTTTGCAATACCGCTTGTAGTATGTAAATAAGATGCCTCAGAAGTAAAAGCAGAGATTGTACTTTGTGGATCATACGCAAGTCCCCATGTTTGATTGAATAATAGATCATAGTCACCCGTCGATCTTCTATTTGCAATTGAAGTTGACTCTTCACCGATAATTTCTAGCTGAATACCGATCTCTTTTACTGAAGCTTGGATAAACTCAGCCTGGGTTTTTTGGGAGGAAGAATTGCTATCATAATAAAGTTTCATTGCTAATTTTTTGCCGTCTTTTGTTCTAACATCAGAACCATCTTTTGCTGCCCATCCTGATTCTTCTAAAATCTCTTTCGCTTCTTCTAAATCATAGCCTCTTTTCTTCAAATCAACATCTGCATAATTGACGTTAGGTGAGAATAGTGTATTAGCTACTGTTTCCGTACCATTTAAAATATCCTTACTAATGGTTTCTCTATCAATCGAGTGCCAAATGGCTTCACGAACAGCTGTTTCACTTACTGGATTATCAGATTTACTGCTATTTGCTACAATCATTTTCGTATTCATTGGTTCACTTCTAACCAACTGATAATCACCTGAATCAACTAATTGATTCATTGCTTCTACATCAAGACTGTCTGCACCGCGGTCATCAGTAAAAACAAAGTTTACTTCTCCTTTTTGTAAAGCTAAAAATGTCGTTTCCCCTGCTGGAAGAACTTTAGAAGTAATCTTCTTAATTTCAGGTGAGCCACCCCAGTAGTTTTCATTCGCTTTAAAAGTGGCGTACTCATCAGTTTTATGTTTAGTGAGAATATATGGTCCTGTACCATTAAATCCATTTACGCCATCTTTAGTTCCCCCGTTTTTAAAATCTTTGGGTGATAAAAATACGTAAGGTCTGGTCATAGACAATTCAACCAAAGTTGGGTAGTATGCTTCTGATAGCACAAGTTCAACTGTATAAGCATCTACTATATTTAGACTTTCTATTTTTGTAGATAATTTAATCCAAGCATGCTTTTCTGCGTTGTTTTGCACAGCCTCAATATTTTTCTTTACTGCCTCTGCGTTAAATGGTTCTCCATCATGGAATTTCACATCTTTTCTTAAATGAAAAGTGTATACTTTTCCATCTTCTGAAATTTTCCAGGATTCAGCAAGCAAAGGTTTAATCCCATCTTCTGTATTTTCAACCAATGATTCATAGACCATCCCTTGAGCTGGCATTGAACCTGTATACAGATGCGGGTTTATATCATTAATATCTTTGGAGGATGCATAAACTAACTCTTTTGAGCTATTCGTTGAATCAGCACCTTCCTTTTTCTTACTATTAGATTTTTCTGCAGAGCAGGCAACTAGAATAGATAAAACCAAAAATATTAGAGATGCTAACTTAAATTTTTTAACTAACAATATATTTCTCTCCCTTTAGCCTAACTAATTTGATTTAATTCACCTTTTACTGGCCAAATATGATCTAAATTGAAAAAATCCCCTTTTATAAATCGAAATGATTACTATTTACACGGTATATTACTCTATTAACTTAAGACAAGTACTATTCCTACTTCTTTGCGCTTATACTTTTTCCTATTTCACTGCATATCATATTCAAATCTTCATCAAAGCTTTGAACAACAAATGCATTAGATAGCAATTCATCTTCATGGGATTGAGCCACTTTTTCAATTTTATTCTCGTATGTTTTAATGAATTTATCTATTGTTGGACAATTTAAATTTAAATATTTTGCAATTCCTTGAATTATTTTTATACGATAATAGTCTTCTTTAGGCATCCTAGGGATATCCAAGTATCCTTCCCTATTGACGAACATTTTTCTAATTGGAACAGCAGAAAAATCATAATATTTCCCATCCTTATCTGGTTCTGAAAAAGGATCGATCAACAGTGCGGTATAACGTATATATAATAAATATTCTTGATGGATAGCTTCTAAATGATTAAAATTCTCTATATTATGACGTGATAAACTTTCCAATCTCACGGGATAATTATCATCTGTCATAAATTTAAGTAGATTTAAATTTTCTATATTTAATTTCCCTAAGATATTCATGATTTCTTTCCATTGAGCCAGCATATCCCTAATTAAATATTGTGTAATAGGCCCCTCAGGATAAAGTTTATAAACATATTTCTTGCTTTCTAAGTCACCAAATATTGCACTTAGTGTGAAATCATTCATAAACAACGGTGGGTGAACATATAAAGAAATATTTCTCGTTTCTGCTTCTATTGGAGATTTCATATTTTCAAGAGTAATACCTAATTGTTCATATAACTTACATAGTCCCTCGACATTTTTAGATGGATAATGTGTAGAGCCTATATGAATTTTTTTCTTGACTGCTGTTGTTAAAACATGATTAGAAGGTTTACCGTGCATCCATCGTGTATCACCGTAATATGTAGAAAAACTGATAATTTCCGCATCTGAATTAAGCTGGTTCATATAATTATTGATTAAGCTATTGGAACCGAAAGTCGGAGAAATTAATACAATACACCTTACTTGTTTTAATTTCTCATTATTAATTTGTTTTAATACTTCTATATAAGCATCCGTTGTTACAGCAAGAATAATAGTATCCCATTCACCCTTAATTGTTCCATAACCTCTAAAAACTTGATCAATGAAGCATTCACCTTGCATAGTTCGATGCTTTTCATTTTGAACGCTTACACGAACTAAATGATTACTTTCCTTAAGTGCCTCAAAAAAATTTTCTGAACGAACAGATTCTCTCCCAACAATTCCTACGTAGCAATTCAATTGGTTTTTTAGATTCATAGCTAGTTGAATAGATGTTGGGCCAGTGCCTAATAGTAGGACTCGCTTAAAATCATTCATAAAGGCCTCCTCTTCTTACAATTTAGTAAGCTATGCTTTTTTATACAATGCGATATCAAACACATGATCTGGACGCAATATTTCTTCAACCATCTTCCACTTCTGCCCATCAACCTCTCTTGATGGAAAATTAAATAAGGACTTTAAATGATCACCATATCTCATAGCAACAACTACGTTTTCATTCGTTAATGTATGTAATTGATCCAATATGTAATATTTACTTTCAACAGTTGAACTAAAAATGATATGAGTCACGTTTTTCGTAAAATCAAGATTTTCCACTAATATTTTTTCTAATCTAATATTTAATCCATTTCCTAATTTCTCTACTACGTTTCGTCCAAGTTGAATAGCCTCATCATCAATATCTATGCCTACAACCTCTGCTCCTGTTCGCTTAGCGATTAATAATGGCGTCATTGGAAATGATCCTGATCCTACTAACAATACTTTTGACTCCGAAGTAATTTGAAAACTGCCAAATTCCTTTTCAATACATGATTCTATATTTTTAAAATAGTCTGCCTTTTCACTATTTCCATCCAGTAGCTTGATTGCACGATATTTCTCCATAATAGCTACACAAAGTGCGGATTTTCTTCTTAGGTTCATCACAAGTTGATTCAAATCACTAGATTCTTGTAGTTCTAATTGTTTCCAAGCTTCTTTATTCCTCTCGTTTGTTATGAATTTTGAATAGTCATCTATTAAACTCTCTAACTCTGAACAATTATTGATTGTATGATCATAACTTCCTGCTAAACCATCAAATTTTTCTGAAAACTCACTTAAATATTCTTGAAAAGTTATTAATGCATTCATTAAATTCCCCCCAGTACAATGTTATAACTAACCATCTATAAAAGCTTTGCCTTGTGCTACTATTTGGACTGACCCTTCAATCAAAAGGCTTGTTAATTCTTCTCCATGACAAGTAGCAAATACTTTAATATCGCCACCGGGTTGCCTTATATTTGTAACAATCTCCCCTTTATTCTTCCAAGCTAGATAGGCTCCTAAGGAGGCTGTACCGGAACCACACCCCCTTTCCCATATCATACTATCTAAATGTGGGACATAAATGAGGGGAGCCATTTCCTCAGATTTCGATTTATACAATAAAACGCCGATCAAGTTAGCACCTAATGTTACTCCAAGCAACTTTGCTAAAGATTGCGCTTTTTCCCTTACTGTTTTACTAAATTCCTCCACTTCTATCACAATGTGTATAAATTCATGGTATCTCACTATAATCATATTCAAATCGTTGCCATCATACTTTATTGTTCTCTGTTCTATCTTTTTAGGAATAGGCATAGTAACCAGACAGTGATATTCATCTAAATTTCTTTTCATTTGACATGTTATTAATTTATCTGTGCCTGAAGCTTCTAATATTATCTCCGCCAAATCATTATGCTTTAGTCCTTTTTCAGATGCTATAAAAGCTGCCAGTGCCATACAAGCATTACCACAAAACTCACCTCCAGCCATTTGTAACTTTGCAGCAGCTTTATTATTTATCGGCTTTTCTATAAATCCAACTTGTTCTGCATGCACGCTGTCGTATGACATGATTTTCTCAGCAATGTGCTTATACTCTTCAACTAGATAATTAGTTTTAACGAGAATTGTCATATTTTGTGTTGGATTAAATTTTATAAAATCTATTTCCTGGATCATCTCAACTACCCTCTACATTATATTTTTTGGTTTTCCTTTCTTCATAAAGTATTATCCACCTCAAATAGTAATGATTACGATTATCAATTACAAAATGAATTATAGCATAATGTTGGAAAGTGTCAATATTTGGTCAAGTTTTTTTTACACTATTGCAGATTGAGAAGTGTCGTAATTTTCAATTTTATCTCTTTCTATGTTTATCGCTTTGGATTTTATTCGCCATTACATATCGGTGCAGCACGACGATTTATTAGAAATGGGAAGCCACGTCACAGATATAAGGAGTTAGTCGGGGTATTCTTAGATACTGTTGGTAATGAGGGTTCAACAGCAAAAGGATGGCTTTTCCGCTGAACAGAACTGGGATTTCATTACACAGCACCTTATGGTCGTCAATATATGGGGGATTTCTTTAAAGCACAGAAGGAAAAGATGAGTAGGCATTACAGAAATTAGTAGGAATGTACTTTAAAGATATTGATTTTTATCTTATTTCTTGATATTGTGAGTTTTATCAAATTATAAATAGTAATAATTACGATTTATAAAAACAAATACAGGATATACGATTTCATGTTTATGTTTAAGTTTAAGTTATGGGAATCTATCGACTATTTTCTTTTTTAATAAGATCTATTTTCATATTGAATGATTAATCGAAATGTGATGGATATAAGAGAATAAATGATAGGACACTTCATTTTTGCTTTCTCCCTCCCTAACATATCGATTGTTAAATTTTTGTATAAAAATATTAAGCAGGATTAGTAACAAATTGAACTTGGGGGCCGCACTATGTTAAGATCCATTTACACCATAGCTTTACTAACATTTATTTTTTTATGTACTTTAGGCTGTACAGTTAAGGATAACTCTAAAGAAGAAGATAATATACACGATCAAAGTGTTGGTACAATAAATTCAGCTTCTAACCCAAAGGAAAATGAACCTAATATTAACATGGTTCAACAAGAGGCTATTAAAGTCTCTGCAAATCCTCAAAGCATTCCCGTATTAGTAAATAAGTTAAATCCACTTCCTGATAAATACAGACCTGATGACCTTTATTATCCAAATGTACCGTTTATATTCAAGGAAAAAATCGAAAAACGAATGATGCGCAAAGAGGCCGGAGAAGCCTTGGAAAAACTATTTCTTAAGGCCGAAGAAGACGATATTAAATTAGCCGGCGTATCGGCATTTCGTTCACAGGAAACGCAAGAAGCTATTTTTAATAATTATGTAGAAAGGGATGGGCTTGAAAAGGCTAAAACTTATAGTGCATATCCAGGAACCAGTGAACACCAAACAGGCTTGGCTATTGATGTAAGTGGCATTAATGGCACTTGTGCTGCTGAGGAATGTTTTGGTCAAACTAAAGAGGCTGATTGGTTAGCTAAACATGCAAGTGAGTTTGGATTTATCATTCGTTACCCAGAAGGTAAGCAAGAAATTACAGGCTATAAATATGAGGCTTGGCATATTCGTTATGTAGGTATAGAGATAGCAAAAGACATTCAAGCTCAAGGGGTGACACTCGAAGAATACTATAATGTTCAGCCCGTTTCTAAGTAATATTAAGCCAACTAAGCCAACGACATCTAAAATGCGATGTATCATATTTTAGATATCGTTGGCTTAACTTTTATATACTGATTACCAAGGTTAATCCCTTCTGCTATGCCTTCGAGCAAACTGTTATTATGAGATACTTAAAGGCATCATAGAACCAATAGTTTTTTTGCATAATGATGTTTAACATAATTTTCAATTAAATCTTGATTTGTTTTTTTCGTTTCTATTTCATTCAATTCATCTTCACTTTTTATAAATGCTTGGGAAATACTCATCTACAATTTCATCCATTACTGAATAAAAAATGTACATAACTCCTTTATTAATTCATCTGCCCTGTCACCTCTTCAACTTCTTTTAGAAAGTCTAAAAAATGATCTAATTCCTCTTTGATATGCTTTATTGAAAAAGCTCTACCCATACGGTTTAGATTGATCTAAAAATGCCTGAACTTGGCTCTCTCCTTTTGCCACATCCAGACCAACAACTGGATTCATTATTTTTCTCTCCTCTACTTACTAACCAGTACCCCTTAGTCATCCATGCGGTGTCATAGCTTCGATTGTTATACGAGATCTAAGTCCCAACCAGCCTCAAACATGTTTCTACAAGTAGGGGCGGACAGTTTAGTTCACGGGATCAAGTCCCACGCACCCGTTAGCCATCCATGAAGCGCAAAAATCAGCGCTTCACCACAGAGAGTGAAAATTGGTCTCTATGTCGATAATGTTTTAATGGCTGGCGAAGAAGGTCGTTGAACTATGGTGCCTTTGAGGCCATCCGTTAGTCTGACTCCGACGACCACGGTGTACGACCGACTGTCGCGCCCTTTTTGGGTAGCACTCATGGGAGATTAATCCTTTTTTGGTCGTCGCGCTAGCCTCTACTTAATTTGCTTTGATTGGAGGTTTTTGTTTAACGATTTACCAAACTCAATCAAATCACTCATAAGGCTCAGCCTTTTTTTAAAAAGCGTTTTTACTGGGTCTATTTTTTGTTGTGGTTTTTTCTGGATTTTGAGCTTTTTTAATTTTCATGGGAGTTCATTAAGAAAAAAGGCGCCAAATGGCAGCCTCATTCTCTATCTTTATTCATATAATGGCCCTTATTGAAGGCTATGCAAAACTAAACTTACCTCCCTCAAAAACTTATTCCTCTTATACAAATGAGTGCTCATAAGCCTTTTTGCCATAAAACCTATATAACTTTCTCTTTATTTTTTCTTTTTTTCACCAAAAAATAAGCAGTAATAAAGGCAGTAATAGGAATAATCAGGGCTACTCCTGTTCCAGCACAAAATATAGTGATCATTTCAGCACTAAATATTTTTGAGTTTACGATTTCTCCAACAGAATAGGATAAATCTTTAAACCATATAAGCAATGCCAAATAGCCTCCAAAGAAGGCAAAAAATAATGTATTCGTAGTTGTTCCTAAGATATCTCTCCCAATACTTATTCCAAATGTGAATAAATCTTTCTTGCTAATGGATGGATGGTGATGAAACATTTCTCGCATGGGAGATGAAATGGCCATGGCTGTATCGATAATGGCGCCAATAGTACTCATAATAATTACTGATGCTCCAATTTTACCAAAATCTACTCCAATATAAAGGGAAAAGATGCTAAGCTCTTCTATTTCTTCTTCACCAAAACCTTGTATCATCGCATTTTCCGTCACAATGACAATAAAAAAGAGTACAATAACAATCGTGATAATAGTAGAAATGAATGCTGTTTTTGTTGTACTATTCACTTCGTTAATAAAAAATAAATTAATATAACTAATCACCGTACATGCAATCAATGTTACGATATACGGATCATTATTTGGATTTGTCATAAAAATGATGGTAAAAAGAAACACACCAAAGTTTAGGAAAAAAGCAAAAAATGAACGTGCTCCATTTTTTCCACCAATCAAGATCATCAATATTAATAATATGAACGCTAGCAACACTAATACATTCATTATCTTTCCCTCTTTCGATTAATGAAAAAAATAGAAATATATAGACCTATCGGAATAGTTAACACGATTCCAATACCACCAGCTATGGCACGGGCCAATTCCAATGTAAGGTTCATGGAAAGGGTAAATCCTAATGCAGAAGAATTTTTTAAATACAAAATAATCGTAGGTATGGAGCCACTTATATAGGCAAAAAACAAAATATTTGTCATGGTTCCCATGATGTCTTTTCCAATCTCTAATCCTGAAGTTTTAAGTGCTTTTACTGATATGTGGTTATTCTTTTCATACAATCCAAAAATAGAAGAAGACATGGTAATGGCTATATCCATTACGGCTCCTAAAGATCCGATAAATAATCCTGCCATAAACACCATTTTATAAGGACGAGTGAGAAATTGCATTTCTTCATATCGAAGGCCATTTCCGGAAGTTAACCACATAACAAGATAAATAATGAACAGCGATAAAAAAGTCCCTAACAGTGTCGCAATAATAGCTGCATATGTTTTTTCATTAAAACCGTTAACGAGTAAAAGAGAAAGGACCGTAAATAGAATGATACTTATACTGCATATCAATACCAAACTAATGTCTGATGTATTCAAATAAAAATCTAATGCATATGACAACAATATGGCATTGACTGCCAAACTTATAATTGAAAACAGTCCTTGCTTTTTTCCAACGATTAGTAATGTCAAGATAAAAATCCATGCTACAATCAACACAAATTTATCACGCTTTACGTCTTTTATGGTTCCAGTTAACTCTGAATTTTCTTCTGTCTTCGTATCAATCGAAACAAACAAATCATTTCCAACTCGATATTCTTGATCATAAGCTCCGGATGAGGAATATTCATTCTTTAAATGGATAAGCTGTCCTTTTTCTTCTCCATTTTGTAATTCGGCTATTATACTCTGGGTAAATAGTCGATCTTCATTTTGGTACATATCATTCAATTCAGTTGTATTTTCCAGATTTGTTTTGATGACTTTGGCTATTGGAAGTTCATAGAATGAATAATTGTGATGAACAAAGAAAACAGAAGCCACAAAACAAAGGGCTATGATGGCGTACAAAGAAACATGCTTGTAACCCATTTTTTTAAATTTATTTACGATAACATTCAAAATAAAACCTCCAAATATCGGGTGGGCAAAAAAGGCAGGATGGAGCCAGAATTGACTGACCTCCGCCCTGCCTTACTAGTATTTGATTTTTTTATATTATCATGAATAAATTTAATTTGCGAAATAAAAAAAATCCAATTGGTAACCAAGGGGATTTTTCTATTGGGTTTTGAAAGTATGATTATTGTAAAGATCGTACATTCAAAAGGCCGCCAATTGGCGGCCCTCTTATGGCGCTAACGCACCCGATAGTGGAATAAGAAAAATAAGTTTAATGCCAATAAATGTTGTCGTTATTTTTGCAAACAAGATAAATTCCTTTTTTATCCTTTTCCGCCAAGGAAATGGCCAACTGTTTTATTTTTAAATAATCCGTTTTATCAACTAAACTTAAATCTGGGGAATTTTGATAACCACCTTGACCAAGATATTCCGATGTTGTAATGATTGTATAATGATCTCCTTCGGCTTGTTCTGGGATTTCCTCAAAGCTTTTTATAATCTGTCCATTCTTAATGAATACCATTTTCTCATACAAAGATAGACTTTTATAGCCCATTGGAATTTTCCTATGTACCTCGTTATCCCTAACAAGTTCAGAGTCCGAAAGATATTGTGAATATGAATAAGAGAAGCCATTTGCACGAATAAAATATTTATCATTACATTCAATATTTAATGGATTATTGCCTTTTTCCTTAGGATAATCATAAGTAACTACAGGTAAAGTGTCGCTATAAATAACTTTTGGAGCTCCTACCCATTCACCGACATTCTCATAAACTATAGATGAAAGTTTTTTTATTTGATCTAAAGTCATAGAATTTTCCTTTCTTATTAATGAAATGGACAATTCATTTACCCAATGATTTATACTGGTTAAGATTTTATTATATGCTTCTTTACAATCATATCCTTTTTCTCTATATTCATAATATTTATCCTTTAAATTGGCTTTTACAATATCTAAATCCATATATTTTTCCTCCAAATAGCATAAAAGGGTTGCCGCCGTAACCCGTTAGTTCCGTAAGAAAAAAGATTGCCGCAGCAACCTCCCTTTATGAAGTAAATGCACCCTGTTAGTTTAACAAACTTAAAATACTTCATTTATTAATTGTTCTGTTGTAAGTATAGTAGCGAACTCGTCATTTAAGGTAGCTAAAGAAATATTATGTATAGTCTCGGCATCATAATAGTTATCATTTTGGTCTTTTATGCCAAATGCTGCTGTCGCATCTGAAATAAGGTATGTATTAAAACCTAAATTCCCACTCATTCTTGTGGTCGTAGACACACAGTGGGGCGTAGTCAAACCTGTTATTACTACTGTTGTAATATCATTTAATTTTAGAAACTCTTCTAATTTTGTACCGATAAAACTACTATTTACTTTCTTTGTTATAATTACTTCTTCTCCAAGAGGCTCAACCAATTTTTTTATAGCGAATCCTTCATTCTTTGGATGGAATACAGAACTAGGGTTATCGGACATGTGTTGAATATGTATTACTTGCCAGCCCTTTTCCCTCCATAATGTTAGTATCTTTCTAATATTTTCTTCTGCACTTAGATTGTTTCGCTCTCCCCATTTTTTATCCTCAAAAGCTTTTTGTACATCTACTATAATTAAAGCATTTTTTACTTTATCCAAGTAATTCCCCCCATTTTTTCTTTAATATTTACTACATTTTATATTCAGACTCTAATTGGTACAACTCTATTGTTATTGAGCTAACCTGCCCCGTTAGTGCCATAAGAAAAAGCTGCCTTTTAAAGACAGCTCCGATCCTAAGCTAAAGCACCCGTTAGTTCTATAAGA
>NZ_JAGGQN010000065.1:0-5991 GCF_018613275.1 Bacillus sp. ISL-4 | reverse complement strand
GTTTGTCTTGCATTTTAAAATCCATATTAAGGTTCCTCCTAAGATTTTGAGTTAGAGTGATGTCTTACTCATATCTTACTGAGGAGCCCTATTTTTTTCAAAGCTGAAAAATAACGAACTACAGGAATGCTAACCTGCCCCTTTAGTTCCATAATAAAAGGAGCTGCTGATCAGCTCCTGATAATGAAGTAAGCACCCGTTACTTTGTGACCGTATCGCTAAGATTGAGGGCAGTAAGAATGAATTTGAACGATTCCAAGCCCCAGTATTAACACTGAATAAGGAGGAGGAGGAAAATATCTTTGATAAGCTTATTCATCTGTTTGACGGGGTTGTTGTGGAGGGTGAAATTCAAGAGGTCAAAGAAGAAGAACCAATTGACCAGCTGAAACGCTGGATCGCAAACACTGGTGAGCTCCGAGTAAATGAGTTAGCAAGATTGATAGGTTTAGGGAATAATAAGGTTCATGCCATGATGGTGGAATTAGTAAATGAAGGGTATTTGAAGAAGGAAGGCAGAAGTTATGCCATTAACGTGAATGATGAAGAATTGGATAAATGGAGGGATAAGGAATGATACCTTTTACGACTGCATTGATAATCCCTGTTGTAACCTTCTACGCAATGATCAAAGGAATCGATTATATGTATAGTGAAATGACTGGAAAAGAAAAACCGATTACGTCCATTAACTTTCGCCAATGGAAGGACGGATGGGGATGAATAAAAAATTAGTAAAATGTAAGTCTGCGTTGATAGAATAATTGAACATAAGCAGAAGGGTTCGAGAATCTTTAAAAGATCTCGAACCCTTCTGTTTTAATATGTGAGTGTCCAGTCTAGTTTACGGGATGCGTGAAAAAAAAACGAGTGAAAATATAATTTCTGGTAATCAAAGTTTAAGAGATTTTTACGAATAAAAAAAGTGAAGAAGGAAAACCCTTTAGAGTGGCTAATATGAGTTAGCAACAAACCTACATTGACATGTCATTGCGCTTGTTTTTATGAGAGATATATTTTTTCGGTATCGCAACATTATACGGCACATTGCTATGTCCGTAGCTACGATGAATCATCATATACAGTATACCAATACCTACAACTATGACTCCTGAAACGAGCACGATATAGTTATCATACCAAGGTGCATCTGGCGTTCTTGGCCAACACATGTTGATCATTGCGATGATTCCGTAGACAAGCGCACCAATATTGACGGGCAGTCCCCACTTGCCCAATTGATACTTACCACTTGGCTTCCATCCTTTTAGTCTAGCTCGAAGTGCAGCAAAGACAACCATTTGGAATCCAAGATAAATGCCAAATGCCGCAAAACTGATTACCTTTGTGAGCGCATCTGTAGACACTTTTGATCCAAGCACAATGAGGGCTGGGACAATTGCGGCAAGAAGCAGCGCATAAGGTGGGATGTGACGAGCAGCCGAAAATTTCTTTAACAATCGGCTTCCTACAATCATGTCATCACGGCCATACGAATAGGCAAGTCTGCTTGCTGCCGCTTGTAAACTCATTACACATGAAAGGAAAGAAATCAACACAATACCCAGTACAATCTTCGCGCCAACAGCACCAAATGCATCGTTTAGCAAGGTATCAACAGGCGTTACGTCCTTACCAGCGATAACTGCTGGGATATCAGCAACTGATAGTACTAAAGCAAGGCAAACAAAAGTTGCTGCAGCACCGCCAATGTAAATGGTCCGACGCATTGCCTTTGGGATAAGAACACCTGGATTCGGTACTTCTTCAGCAACATCACCACAAGCTTCGAACCCATAATATTGAAAAATTCCAATTAATCCAGCTGCTGCAAATGCATACATGTAGCTATGACTACCTTGAGCACCAAAAGAATCAAAGAGCACATCAAGACCGTGCACCCTTTGTGTGATAAGCAACCAAAATCCAACTACAAGCGCACCGATAAGTTCAGCAGCAAAACCAATAACTGCTGCAGCTGCGAGAACCTTTGTGCCAAGAAAATTGATGATAGTCGATAGTGCAAGAAGGACTACTGCACAAAGAATCGCGGAGTCCACCGATACTTCAAAACCCAAAACTTGTGCTAGATAAGGTCCAGCTCCGTACGCGACACTGGCAATCGTCACAAGCAAGGCCATTAAGTAAACCCAGCCAGTCATCCACGCCCACTTGCGCCCCCATAGTCTTCGTGCCCAAGGATAAACTCCTCCTGCAACAGGGTATTGTGCAACAATCTCACTGAAGACAAGTGCGACTAGTAATTGTCCGAGTCCAACGATGAAAAAACTCCAAATCATAGGTGGGCCACCTTGCGCAAGTGCGTATGCAAATAGTGAGTACACACCTACTACAGGTGAAAGATAAGTGAACCCTAGCGAAAAGTTTGCCCACGGACTCATGTCGCGGCGAAATTCAGATTCATATCCAAGCGATGCCAGTTGTGCAGCATCGCTATCATAATGTTCTGACGCAGAACCTCCAATTTTTTTATTCAGATTTTCTTGCATATTTGAGCCTCCTTAAAATGGTAGATATATTCTTATATGCAATTGCTGCGCCAATATAAAAAATAATATAAATATTCAGTTAATTACACTTTGATAGAGGTAAATTTTACAACTAAATTTCAATTTTGATATTTTGTATTCAACTCTGAAATAATTTTAAGATGGGGGATAGGGATTTTATGCCAAATAACTTCCATCTGTTATTACTTTTTAATCATTAATGCATAATTTATTCATAACTTCATAGGAACGTGGAACTGTTGGGCAGAACCCTAGCTTTTTAGTAAGTAGTTCAGATAACGTGGAGAAAAAGCCAAATAACAAAGTAAATAACATACGAATTGGCAAGTTAAATAGCAGATTAAAAAACAATATAATTAGCATAAAAAACACTTGAGTACCCAAGTGTTTTTGGTCTTTAATGTGTAATTCTTGTTCAACTAACGCACCCGTTAGTTTAAGTACAAATCTTCACAATCTCATTTTTCTACTATAGGTAAAATAAGGAGTTGCCTCAACAACTCCTTGTTCAACTCATAAACCCTTTAGTTCAATTTTAGATTGTCTTTCCATATCTCACTAAAACGTGCCACAATAGTTTTAATTCCTGAAGTATCTCCTTATAAGTTCCGCGATCACTCCAAGATACTGGATTGCGTTTCAAGTCCATTACAGCAGATCCAATTATGTTCGCATCGATAAAATTATTTTGTGCAATGCGTTTTGCCAAGGAAGTCATTGATAAACCCCTAAAATCAGCAGGAACCTCGTCTACCATAAGTACAAAACCCATGTGCCAATATAGATCAATAGAATACTTAAGGCATATTTGTTCCATTGTTCTCCCTACATGAGTGTCCTTGAATGAAGGATCTGCAACAAGCACTTCCACGTCTTCTTTAAGTGAAATATCCCCATGAACTTGGGCTTCAAGATAGTGGTTAAGATTGCGGTTTGGCTCTTTGTTTGCTGGATCCATAAACGGGTTTTCTAGGTTAACCAGTAAATGATTGATTAATCTTGCTGGCGTCAGATTTCTTTCACCGATTGCAAAATCTCTTAAGAACGCCTCTTCCAAGAGTGCAGCCAAAATGATGTCAAACTCTTCATAAGTACCCTTTTCTTTTGGGTCTTGATGCGAATCCAAATACGTGTAGGTGGAACGATATGAGACCTCAGGGGAAAGAATAAAATAGCATGATCCAAAACGTGGAGCAGGCCCATCTGGATGTAACATCAAATTAAGTGCCCCATATTTAGGCCGTTGGTTATTGGTTGTGCCCTCCAGTTGATATGCTCCTCCAAAAATTCTCTTCTCCCAAATGTCGCGTTCACCACCAGAGTATGCGGATACGCTGCCATTAGATAAAAATGTTTCAAACTGGCTCTTATATATTCCCTGCTCAAGCAGTGCTTCAGCAACGCTTTTCATAGTCGAATCTGGTCTATCTGGATGAAAATGTAGGCCAATCTTTGCGTGAGTCTTTAAATTAACAACAGCATTTTCAAATATCTTATCCGAGATATTTGACATTTTTAATATGTGATTAATGGTTGCTTTAGCTTGATGTTTATGGTTCCTTGCATACTTTGTAAAATGCTCTAAAGCAAATAGTTGTGACATTGATAATTTCATGAACAGATGAGTCTCTCCTTTTATTAAATTGATCCTAATTAATTCAATGAAAAGTTTGTTTTTCCCTTCTTATTCAACTAATCTGCCCCGATAGTTGCATAAAGAAAAAGTTACCTTAAAGACAGCTCTGATCTTCAGCTAAAGCATCCGTTAGCTCTTTAAGACTTATTATAGAGTTGACACAAACTGTGCAATAGGAGGAGAAAGTCTCTCCCTAAGATTATTTGCCTTTCGGAGCTTCTGAAACCCTTCCTTGCGACCCGGTGGCTTCAATGTTTTCCTGTGCTCTCCCTCTAGAGCCACAGATGAGTTTTAATTTCACTTAATCATTGCCTTAATTTATTTTGGAATCTATGTATATAACTCTTAACAATATCAAAACCTATGACTAGCAACACATTATATTCATAGGAGCTGACAACATGGCTAGAAATAACAACAATAATCAATTAGTAGTTAATGGTGCAGAGCAAGCTCTAGAACAAATGAAATACGAAATCGCTAGTGAATTCGGTGTTACACTTGGCGCTGATACAACATCTCGTGCAAACGGATCTGTTGGTGGAGAAATTACAAAACGTTTAGTGCAAATGGCTGAACAACAATTAGGCGGAAGAACTCGTTAATCGAAATCATATGTATTGTTAGGGATAGTGATTGGACTATCCCTATTTATAATTCTCCAAATCAAAAAAGAAACAGAAACATCAGTTGCTGTTATTTTGCTATGTCGCAGTACGAGGAAACTGTACTACACATATCCATACAGTCCTATTGTGAAAGCAAACGTCATTCACTGTGCGTTTTCACTAAGCTACCTCTCTAGTTACATAAAAAAAAGGCTGCCGCAGCAACCTCCCTTATTGAAGTAAAGCACCTGTTAGTTGATTAAGGATATTTTATTTTTTTAACTGTTTATCTAAATATACAAGAAATACTCTTTGAGATTTTGCCCTTTTTATAATTCTTTTTACACGCATTGTACTTTGTAAATACCGCCTAACATTTCTATTTACAAAAAACAATCGATGATAATTTTCATCTTCGTATATATCTTTAAACCAAGTATGATTTTTCAGCATTTCTATATTTCGATCAATTCTTCGAGTATCCAAAGAATTATCCCCGAATCCTGCGGAAAGAATGCCTAAAAGAAAATCTATCATAGCTTAAGTATCCCCCTGTTATTGAAGTAAAGCACCCGTTAGCAACAAAAAAAGAGCTAAGATTTCCCAGCTCTTAGAAGTCATTATCATTTGCTTGAAAACAATTTAATATCAAGGATATAATTTATATGCAATAGCTAAAGAATTCATCTTCAGCTATTTTCTCAAGAGAAAAAAGAGCTTGGTTTTTTCTAAGCTCAAATTGTTCTTTCTTCTTAATTAATGCCTCGTCTTTTCAAAGAATACTGCTTGTCCATTTTGTTGTTGTAAAAACCCAAATGGAACTGATGAGTTTTCCACCATATTTTGGTCTTCTGCAGATACACGAATAGTGGCATTCTCTTTGTAAATCGGTGCGTAATTGAAAGGTACATAAGGTACAATTTTAGATTGAGAGGCTGCTTCGGCATTGCTAAAATTATAATTTATAAAACCGAGGGACAGTGAAAGAACACCCGCAAAACAAAAAGTCGGAACAATTTTATTACGTTTTTTCAAATGAAAAATCCTCCTAATACTTCGTTTTTACTACTATACATATTTTACCACAGAAAAAATATGTTCCCTATTTATTCCATACAAAAATTATGATAGACAAAGAATTCGGTAAAAATGGATAACGGCACCTTTTACTAAGTTTAATACTTGTTTAACTAAACTCCCTCAATAAAGAAAGCAA
>NZ_JAGGQN010000064.1:0-10016 GCF_018613275.1 Bacillus sp. ISL-4 | reverse complement strand
TAAACTGAGGGAGTTCTATAATGACTTATTGTAGAGTTGACACAAACTGTGCAGTAGAAAGGAAGTGCAAAAAGGCTGGAAAAAAGGAAGTAGTTTAGCAACCACTCCCTCATTTCTAAGTAAAATTAATTAGAACTGTCTTCCACCTAATTGTTGTTCAGCCATTTGGACTAGTCGTTTAGTGATTTCTCCACCTACAGATCCATTGGCTCTTGAGGTTGTGTCAGCGCCTAAGTTTACTCCAAATTCACTAGCGATTTCATTCTTCATTTGTTGTAAAGCTTGCTCAGCACCGTTAACTATTAATTGATTACTGTTGTTACGTGCCATCGTTTTCACCTCCTAATATTTATTGATATTAGGATTTGTTTAGATCTGTAATTTATGTAAAAAGAAAAAAACGTCTCAGAGGTATAAAAACTTTTGTAGTTGAAATGAAGCAAAGAGCAAGGATCGCTGGTGGAAGTGCAATTGGTGACTAAGTTCCTTGCTCCTAATATTATATTGCCCTTAAAAGGTTTATGTTACGCATCAGACACAATCTGCGATGCTCAATCCATAAACTCAATAAAGGAAATTATTGCAAAGCAAAGGAGAAATACAAATATATAAATGAAGAATATTATCAACAATACAGGAAAGCTCTTAAGTTTTTTTGTAATTTCATCTTGTTAATAATATTGCTTTTACGATTGAAGGCTATCCCCCAAAAAACAAACTTTTATCACACAGTACGAATAAACCATGACACAAAAAAAGTAACTATTCCGGACAAAATAGTTACACAATGAAAATGGACAATTAAAAGTTTATTTGAACCAAACGCTCCAAAAATATATGTTAACAATACAAATGAGATTCATTTATTGTTACTGTAGTCCAAACAACCAGGTATAAACAATTACGGAAATCACCTAATGGTACGTTGAGAACTTAAGTAATTGTAAATTAACCTTTTCATGAGATAGGTGGAAACCAAATTATCACTGGAATCTTGAAAAGAGTGCGGTGAATCCCACAATTCTTTAAATGTACTAAATATTAAATTCTCAGAATTTTTTTCAGAGCCAGTGAGTTTAAAAGCAATATCCTTAAGCATACCTTTATGATTTGAATAGATATTAGAAAAATAAACCTTATCTTTGTTTAATATATGATTAACAATTTCCTGTTTATTCTCCATTTATTTTTCCTCATTCCCTATAACAGATACAGGTATAAGTACCTTATTTATTTAAGAACGAAACCTGTTTATGAAAATTTTGGTCGGGTAATACAAAAAGAATTTATGTCACGGTACGACACTACGCTTAATGAACTAAGCATATTGAATCGCCTTTATATTTTCTTCACTAATTTCATTCTGGTCGTTTAATAATGTTCCGTCTAAATCTATCGCGATGAAACTCATGCTATATAGCTCCTTTTCTCATTCAATCTATTAAATTCTCTTTCTAGCTTTGATACCTGCTCTCAATAAAAAGCCAATCTTACTGTGGAATTGTTAATGTTTATTACTGTTTATTACGGTTCAATCATAATTTTTCAATATAAACCCCACACTAATCCAATGTTAAGATTTTGTAAATCAGGTCTTAATTTGTCCAATTCACCTGCTCTTATTTTCATTATCAACTAGAAAAAAGCCTCAACAGCTGACCGTAAAGAGGGGAAAGTAAAGTTAGCATGGCTTTTTTACTAATATGTTTTCATACAAAAAAGCTGCCTTAAAGACAGCTCCGATTTTAAGCTAACGCACCCGCTAGCCATCCATGAATCGCAAAAATCGGCGATTCACCACAAAGAATGAAAATGGTTAGGAAGTGTCAATACTGATACTGACCTTAATCCAGTCAACCCTATCCTTAGACTAATTAATTAACGCTCTCCTCTTTTTTTAAAACGATTGAGCAGGGTCTTAAGTATTGTCATTTTTTCCACTTTTAAAGAAACTTATTTTCATGGTAGTTTAAGACAATCTCCATTGAGTAAACCCTATTTAAACATAAAACAAAAAAAAGACACTAAATATTTTTCTCACTATTTCTTCGGACTGTGACATGATTTCTTTCATTTTTGCATTAAATGCTTAAATAAATGTCAAATGAATAATAAGTAATGATAAATGATACCCTCAAAAGGTTTATCTATTAAACGTAATGTATATTATATGTAATATGAAGGTAAGAGTGATTAAAAGGAAGGCGAATTGTTTTGGCTATAATAGATATTGACCAATTGCTTTTAGCTACTGAAGAAATTGCCGAAGAGTCGATTCCATTCCATCTCGATATATTTGACATTGATCAATTATTAGATAAAACGCATAACTGGTAAAGAAAAGCATGCCCAAAGTGGATATGCTTTTTTCTCTTTATGGGGATAAAGATTCAAACGTGATAACTATTTTTAAAATGCAATGGAAAAGTAATCAGGTGATGAACAATTTCTGCTGGTTTCTAAATAAATATAACCCTACAATACTAAAGGGAGGATAAATCCAAAGATAATATGAAAAAGCGTATTTTACCCCCTATCTTTAGATCATATTTTTAGCTTGTTTTCAATCAGAATAATATGATTCGTTGTAATTAAACTAAATTCTAAACCAATTAACAGGAGAAAAGTAATGAGCTCAGAAGAATCACTATCCCAAATAATAATGAAAAGTAAGATTGATTGCTTGCGAGCGCAATTGATTGTAATTGGATTATTTAAAGGACTTTCCCATCCAGACACGATAAAAATTAGTCAAGTGTTAGATGAGTGGTTGTACAAATATCAAAAAATTAATTCAAATTGAGCCTTTTTAATATGCTAACGCACCCGTTAGTAGTTGATTATGCGATAAATATATATAATAGCCCATATTATAATTAAGCCCCAAATCAATACTATTATAGAACCCACTATCCAATTCTTCGGCTTACCGTTTTTCATCATTTCCTCTGTCTTAACTTCACAGTCGGTTAATACATTATTTGGTATCAGCTTTAATGCAATCATTATCCCTATTGGAACGAGAATTACATCGTCCAAGTAGCCAAGAATGGGTATAAAATCAGGTATTAGGTCAATCGGACTGAATGCATAAGCTACAACACAAGCCGTATATACTTTTGCATACCAAGGCACTCTTGCATCTTTACAAGCAAAGTAAAGGATAAAAATCTGTCGTTTTAAATTCCTCGCCCAAGTTTTAATTTTTTTGAACATTTTATCTCCTAATAATCGTTAAGATTTTATTTTCATTATAACAAACTAAAATTTACTAAAGATTGTTATTTCACTAACCTGCCCCGATAGTCGCATAAAGAAAAAACTGCCTTAAAGACAGTTCAAATCTTAAGCTAATGTAAAAAATTGAAGCTTGCTTATTATTTAATATGGTCTTTTTCCTCATTGTTTAATTTTCATGGTAGCGTATCATATCTGTCCCTCATAGTCCAAGAAGCAAAAAAAAGTCTAATTAACTCAAAATTATGCCAAACAATCAATCACTTTGTCCACCCCTTTTTGCTTTCCCGTTCATATGTTATTAAAGTAAGACAAGCTAATGAAAGGGGGATGTAATGATGTCAAGTCGAAATTCATCGAGTCGTCAATCCAGTTCATCTAGTAGAAACAGATGCAATGGATGTGTATGTAATACTTTACGCCGTTTGCGTCCTGGTACAGAAGTAGACGTTTTTTTATCTGGAGGCACAGTTCTTGAAGATGTTATCTTCCGTGCCTTTGACAACAATACTTGTTGTGCCCGATTCAGAGACGAAGAGAACGAACCTGGTACTGTCATTTTTGTTGACTGCCGAGACATCCAAGCCCTTCGAATCGAGTAATAACATTTAGGGGGATCCTTCATTTTTTGAAGGATCTTCTTTTATTAAAGACACCCCTGATCTTTAGCTAACGCACCCGTTCGTATTATAAGGTCAGCCAGTTATTTCTGGTTGAACAATTTTTATATCGATATATGATAACGTTAGCCGGGGTAGAACGTACCTGCTCGTGGGACATGATCTGAAAATTTTAGAGAAAGATATTGACATCCTATTAGCTGGTATCGTTTCATTAAGAAGCGTGTGCGTTAATGCTGGAATTCAAGTCGTATGGAACACCCACTTCTATATTGAGTGGTATTAAAACGGTACATACGATGAAAAAAGGACAACTTCACCGACATGTGAAATCTGTCAAAAAAGATGTAAAATACATACATAAGTTGTTTGGAATTTCATCATAATCAGTTTTTTGCACCAGAGCCATTAATCTGATAGACACTGTAGTGATGAAAATAAGCTTGGCTTGGCGATAATTAATAAGAAAAAATCTATCATTAAGGGAGTACCTGTATGGTTAAATTGTTAATTGCTGATCGCGATCAAAATGAACGAACAGGGATTGGCTGGCTAGCTTCTTCGTTTTCGATTCCATTTGATCACATTCTATTAGCAGGCTCAGTATCTGAGGTATTTCATCTAATAGAGGCCGAAGTACCAGATGTTGTTTGCATTGAACTCGATATGATTCCAAAGGATACGTGGGACAGCTTTAAGGAGCTGACCAAACGGTACATACAAAAGGTTATCGTCATGACGGCTGAGGCCACATTTGAACGTGCGCTTCAAGGCATCGAGCTTCATGCCTATGATCTATGGGTAAAACCTCAGTCGCCTGACCATATCAAACGAGTATTAACCCAGTGCTGCAAGGCCGTTTCCCAAACTGAGGAGAAACAAGAGCCATCGGCTCAAATTGAGGTGCCTTCCGTATCTTACAGTTCTCTATTCGTGCATCAAGAAACGTTAGGCGCCAATTTCCGATTAATGCTGATGCAGTTGGAAAATTCGAAGAAACAACCTATACTACTATCCTTTTTACAAGAATATCCATTTAAGAACCGACCGGTTGTATTGCCGCTAAGCGACATGATCGTTTCTGTTTTTTCATTCGATAACCAGCAGCCACAGCCACTCAAACAATTAAAGCACATAGGCAATCGGATTCTAACCGAATGGGAAGAGCAGTTTTCGGAGCCCATGTCACTAGTCTTATATGATACTAATGACCCGTTGCTTTTCGTTAAATGAAAAATATCTTCATGCGAAGCAAGCGCTAGAAATTCGTTTTTTCAAAGGATATCGGCAGCTTTCGATCATTGAGGATAAGGTGAACTGGGTTATGATCGATCCGTTTTTAACCCCGTCTGAACAGCGCGAATGGATTGACATGCTGAATGAAGGTGACAGGGACAAAATTAAGCACTGGATGTATAAAGAATTTTTGAATAAGGAAGATCCCTATCCCGAGCCAGGTTTATTGCGAACCCGGTTAACAAGCTTATTAGCCCAAGTCCGCCGCTTCATGAAGTCATTTTACCTTGACGAAGGGATGCTTGAGAGACGTTATCATCAAGTATTTGAATCCATCCTATACAATCCGATTCTATATCGGATCGTCCAGGAGTTATTGCTGTTCTTATATGAAGTTCTTGATCGGGCAAATAACAATCAAGAAAACGCTCGTACAAATGTGATTGAGCAGGCCATCCGGTACATTGATGAGCATTTTACTAATCCTGAGCTAAGGCTTGAGGACGTTGCTAACCAAGTAAACAGAAGCCCAGCGTATTTTAGCTCGCTCTTAACAAAAAAACAAGGAAGCTCGTTCCGACAGCTATTAACAAAGACACGGATAAACGAAGCGCAGCGTCTATTGATAGATACAAAACTCTCGATTCAAGATGTAGCAGATAAAACAGGATTTATAAATGCAAATTACTTTAGCAAAATTTTTAAGGAAAAAACCGGTACAACCCCTCGTTCATTTAGAAATCGCAAAAAAGTATAGAAATCTAAAATAATTATAGTTTCCAAATGTAAGCGTTTTATATTGCGTTTTAATTTCGAAAAAATTTAGAAAAATTCAAAAAATAGACGTCTGTTTTCAATCGCTTTCTTTCTCTAAACTAGAGAAGTAGGAAGTGTCCCAAAAATTAAATATTGAAATGGGGAAAGACGCTTATGACCGAACAAAAATTTAAGATGGATGACGCTCCACTTAACAAGTTCCATATGAAAATTACAGCGCTTACTTTTGGCTCAAATTTCTCTGATGGGTATGCTCTTGGGATTATTGGAGTGGCTCTTACTCTCCTTAGCCCACAAATGGAACTCAATTCGATGTGGGTAGGACTAATTGGAAGTTCTGCTTTGATCGGGCTCTTTTTCGGTAGTCTAGTACTTGGAGGGTTATCTGACCGCATAGGCAGACAGAAAATATACCTGCTTAACTTCTTATTGGTCACTATAGCATCGTTGCTGCAACTATTTGTGGATGGTCCCGCAGAGTTGTTAATTTTGCGGTTACTGATAGGTTTTGCTCTCGGAGGCGATTATGCAGTCGGATCGACTTTACTTGCCGAGTTCGCGCCTAGAAAGTATAGGGGGTTCTTATTGGCTTCTTTAAATGTGCTCTGGACGGTAGGTTACGTCTCTGCAACCATTGTCGGATATTATTTAGGACAATCTGGTCCGGAATCATGGCGTTGGATGCTTGCTAGTGCTGCAATACCTGCATTCATTGTGCTAATACTGCGAATCGGAACGCCTGAATCACCACAATGGCTCATCAGCATGGGACGTATTGATGAAGCACGCCATATCGTAAAGAAGTATATCGGGCCTAATGCGGAAATCGACGAAACTGTTATTGAGACTCAAAATAAAAATGGCTTTCGTGCTCTTTTTAACAAAAAATTTCGGAAGCGAACTGCTTTTGGAAGTCTATTTTATGTCTGTATTGTCATTCCGTACTTTGCCATCTACACATTCCTACCGTCTATCTTAAATAGTATGGGTTTAGCAGAAAACTTCACTGTAGACCTGTGGTTAAACATATTCCTAATCTTGGGTTCGATTGCTGGTCTTTGGCTTATGGAGAAATTTTCTCGTAGAGGTTTCACGATTAGTACGTTTGCAATCCTGACCGTCTGCTTGCTTATGCTGAGCATTTTTCACGAACCTAAACTTTTAGTAATTCCGATTTTTCTGGCTTTTACTTTTATATTATCAGCAAATTCAAATCTTACGCTAACATATCCGGCCGAACTTTTCCCAACCGAAATACGCGCATCAGGGGTTGGTTTTGTGACAGCGTTCAGCCGAATTGGTTCCGCTATAGGGACATTCCTCTTGCCACTTAGTATGAACACTATAGGGTTGGATGCCTCGATGATTGGAATGACGGCTATTCTGTTAATTGGTACTATCATTTCGATTGCCTGGGCACCGGAGACAAAGTCACTCTCTTTAAGCGAGGCAAGTAATCCTTTTAATGGAGCCAGTAATTCAAATTCAAATTTAAACCCCTTGAACCATAAGAAGATTAATTGACATGAAAAAAGGAGTACCTTTCCAATTCTCGAAAGAGAGGTCTCGTTGCGAAATTTTACTAATCCAATGGCTTAAACATCATAAAAGTTAATGTTTTGTCAAGCTGCACAATATAGGAGATAAGTTTATTATGAAAATTTAAGAAAAAGTAATGATAACTGAAGATGATTTTAGTATTGGGGGTCTGATTTCGGTAGCAAGGCATCATGCCCCTTTGGAGCTGTCTATGAGTGTAAAGGAAAGGATTAATATAGATATTATTAGAACTTCTCTTATTGGGGCTACTGTTGATATTTATTAAATTACACACTTTTAACGAAAATAACTTAGTTGAGGAAACATATTAAAAGATCTTCCATTGGAAGATCTTTTTTCAATAAAATCGATCTCCTATGTAAACTCGCATAGTATTTTTGATTAACGCCTTTGGCGCTCTTGTTGAGCTAACCTGCCCCGATAGTTGCATAAAGAAAAAGCTGCCTTAAAGAAAGCTCCGATCTTCAACTAAAGCACCTGTTTGTTCAATAAGAAAGGCAACGTCTCCAATTTTATTAAATGCTCACCGTTAGCTAAATAGGAATTTTAATAAACCTTGAGGACTGTCTCTTAAGTTATTTATTTAGTTCGAATCCTTTCACAAAGTATCCAATTGTTTCAAGCTCTTCTTCATTTAGCTCCCTGTTTAGCTGGAGTTGATAAGATTTCTTTATATCTTCAAAGCGTCCCTCATATTGATCTGTCAAGGTGGCTACAGTCCTTAATAGCATTGCTTCTTGCTGATATTCATCCTTCGATATTGGCTTCCAATGGGATAGGACATAGATTTCAGCATCAAATTGATCGATTGTGTCTAATAGTTGAATCGTACGTTGAGTCGTATAATTCCTTTTGTTTGAATAGATATCTGCATAAATAGAGTCGCCGAGAAATAGTATTTTTTCTTCTTTGATATAGACAACGATAGAGTCAGGGGAATGATCGCCACCTACATGCTGCAATAGACAAGATACTCCTCCTATATCAAGCTCTATTCTCTGATCAAAGGCTAAATCTGGTAAAGAAATGATAATATTTCTTTCGCTTCCAAATTCCTTTTTGATTGCATTGGCACAAAATTCAATTTCCAATCCAGATTTCACTCGTTCTTCTAAAGCGGAATCTGTCCATTCGTACGAAACAAGTTTCTCAATTTTAGCTTTCGTTTGAATAGAAGCAACGGACAGCATATTTAAAGCAGACAAACCAAAAATATGATCCCAGTGCCAATGCGTAAGCACAACGATACTTGGAAGTGGAATACCATGTTCTTTAAGCTCCTTAAGAAAATAGTTCGCATGTGCTTCTGAATTTCCAGCATCAATCATTAACGATCTGTTATCTCCAACCACTACTCCTAGAATAGGTCTATCCGTTTCTAAAACAGGTGTTTGATACCAACATCGATTGCTTATTTTTTCTAACTTTTGCATATGCCTTCCCCCTAAAAATACTATCCTTCAGTAATTCCATAAGTATCTTAAAAAACCCTTTGTCGTATTTTTTAAAAGTATGACTATGCTTATATGTCGTGGGTTTCTGCAAATGATAACAAACGTACTGGAGTTGAATCAATATTTTGGACACTAATAAGTTAAATCTTAAGCTGTATTCCTAATTCGATTTTCAAATTTCATTGCGGCTAATTGAAGTAGCGCCAGCATTTCGCGACTGATATGAATTGAGTATGCATCATAGAGCCATGAGATGTTTTCTCCTATCAAAGTTTCCAATCTTACGATGAATGACCCCCTTCCTTCGATTCACCTACCGTTGAAAGACTCCCTATAAGGCTTGTACGTCCCTTTTTCGTTCCCTTAAAGACAACAGGAGCGACTTTAATTCATTTTAAGCCCCGATAATTTTTTTGATAACACGAGTACTAACCTTTAAAAAGGTAGTATTGGAATATTATGCTGGTCAAAGGGTTATTTTTATTATCTGCCTGATTTTCGCCTTTGCACCAGAACCTCTCAAAGAAGTTGAACGATATATTAAATAATTTAGAAATTTTTTTATTGCGTAACGCTAGGGTTAAATATATAAGGCATTGATGGTTCTGCCCAGCGTGTCAGCTAGAAGCATAAATGTGGCGCCCATGACAAATAACATTGGAATAATGAAACGGTAATCAGTTCCCACCATCGCACGGACGATATGCGGGATCATTAGTCCGACAAAAGCCAGATTGCCTGCAAGAGCCACACCTGCGCCTGCCTTTCCAAGGTAGAAAGCGCGTGTCGAGCTGTCATTCTGCTTATTTTAAACTTTTCAGCTAACACTCGCTCTGAAGGGATCTTGTCACCATACTTAAGGTTCCCAGTTTTAATTTCCTCTATAAACATTGTTTTTAGTTTTTGATAATAAGGAATTCCATCAATTTCTTTTTCCATATTCTACATCATCCTTAATATATTGGATTTGAGTCAATATTTTGGACACTAAAAAGTTAAATCTTAAGCTGTATTCCTAATTCGATCTTCAATGGCTTGTGGGGTTTGATAACCCAAGCTGCTGTGAATTCTTTTTCGGTTATACCAACCTTCAATAAATTGGAACATCGCTAATTTAGCTGTTTGATAGTCT
>NZ_JAGGQN010000063.1:0-8859 GCF_018613275.1 Bacillus sp. ISL-4 | reverse complement strand
CTTGTTAAACTAACCTGCCCCTTTAGTTGCATAAGAAAAAGCTGCCATAATGACAGCTCCGTGCTATTTGACGGTTTTTCTCATGAAGTTAATATCACCAATTTCTTTAGTGAATCCCCATTTTTCATAAAAAGATATTTTGTCAGATTTACAATACAATTCAAAGTGTTGCACAGATTGAAGTTTAGGGTGTGTCGTGGGGTTACTTTATTGAGAAGTAGCGAAAGCTTTAGACGTATTAGAATAAGGCTAGATTCGACATTACTTTCTCTCGAAACGCAAATGAACAAACTTCATCATCTTTAATAAATCTACAGCCCTCACCATTACACGAGTTCCACTTTCCCACTTCTTGCTTGCGGGTATACCTTTGAAGTACGATTCGCAGGATAATACCTTGATTTTTGACGACCAGCCTTCAAATACTTTTGGATTGTTAACATAGAAATACATTTTTGCGCCCTTGTTCCCCGTTTTTTCCACCGTACGATTTGAAGTCTTTAACGCAAATTTTGATTCCGCATCGAAGTACAACTCCCCGCCTGGAAAGCGAAGCCCCATTTCCTGAAATATTCCTTTGAGTTCACTCTCCTGAAAATAGTAGAAAACACCGGCAGATAAAAAAAGTATGCCGTCTTCCTCATTAAAAATCACATCATCAAACCACGAAACATCAAAAAATGATTTGGCAACGCTGATATTCCTCGGAGAGTCTGAGATAAGAGTTTTGCGGAAAGCTATCGCATCTGGTAAATCAAGGTTGTACCAGTTAAGTGTGCCATTATCAACTCTTGAAAATGTAGTATCAAGTCCCGCGCCGATGTTTACAATAGTGGCCCGAGGATGTTTTTCTATAAAAGCCCGGATGGTATCGTCAACTTTTTTTGCTCGGACTATATAGCTTATGCCTCCGTACTCTCCAAATGTATTGGATATTTCGGTAAAATTAAAATCACAACCTGCAATGATCTCTATCGCTTCCTTGTCGTACAAAATTTCTGGATTCTTCTCACTGGCAGTGGCGCGTCCCCAAAGAGGTATTAGCATTGTGCCTTGAACGGATTGTAAATTTAATGACATATTTATCTTTCCTCCTTATTTTAAGCTATAATTACGAGTTCTTCATACAGAAGCGATTTCGCCGAATTAATTAAAAGAAGGAATAATTGAGCCGATAATAACTCCTAGACTTATCATTGAAGGCACACTCACGTTCAGTCATCTTATCAATCCTCCATTTTTTTAAGCAGATAATTCACTTTATGCAAAGCGTATTGGAGATCCAGTTGCTCTTCACTATCTAACTTAGATAGGTCATTGACGAAGTTCTGATAAATTTTCGTCCATTTTTCTTGTTGTGAAGTTTTTCCTTTCTCTGTTAACTCAATTACAAACGACCTCTTATCATTCATATTTTGACTCTTAGTAATGTAACCCTGATCAAATAAGCGCTTAAGCAAGTCTGTCATTTGCTGTTTGGGTACATCTAGGCCTTCACTTATTTGTTTGATAGTCAGGGGATTATGATTCATAAATACGAATTCTAAGATTTGGTTCTGTAAATGCGTTAAGTTACTAGATTTTTGATTCATTCGCTGAAAACTCTTAAACAAATTAGGGATTAACTCGATATATTCTTTACTAACTTGTTGAATAGGCATTGATTACCTCCTAATATAGTAATGTATTATATACCAAATTGATTAATAAACAAACTTTTTTTCGCATTTAGTAAATAAATCATTTACTAAATGTTGTTTTTTTGTATAAAAAACTTATGAAAATACAACTGCACTTTTTGTCCAATAAAAAAGAACTGACTAATATCAGTTCACGAGTTCTTGTACACGTTAGCTCTAAAGGAAATTCAAAATCGTTTAACAACCGTTGTTTAGTATTATACTTCCTCAAAACAGTATTATTTATTGAAATCGTTCCTTATTAAACTAACTGCCCTTTAGTTGCATAAAGAAAAAACTGCCTTAAAGACAGCTCCGATCTTCAGCTAACGCACCACGTTAGCTAATTTTCTTTTGTAAGAAGACAGAGTCCCAAAACCAATAAATAGCTGCTGCTACAAAAGAAAGTACCGTGTAAATTAAAAGATAAAATACATTAAATTTTCTCGGACGTTTATTAAATGTAATTTGCAATGGCACAGCAAAAATTAAGTAGGGAATAACAATATAAAAAGAATACACAATAATACCAGGTAACAACCAAGAGAGCTCTCCACTAAAAATAACTATAACAACAGATAAAGAGATACAAGAAAAAAATAGGCTAAAAAAGTAATAAGGTATTACATCGCTAAGTTTCGAGACCTTTTCGCTTAATTTCCAAATTTCCAATATTACTCACCTTCCAAAAAAATATGTAAATTTATTTCCATTCTACCATCAATTTTTCAACTAACCTGCCCCCTTTAGTGCCATAAGAAAAAGGCTGCCTCAGCAACCTGCCTTATTGAAGTAAAGCACCCGTTAGTTGCAGAAGAAAATGCTCTATTACTTCTTAAAATCCAAAACATCTTTTTCTGCAACTCCATTTTCCACAAACCCACCTATTAACTTAACTATTCTACTATCTTCATCAAGCTCTATCTTATATTTTTGCTCTTCGTATAATTCAATACGTGGAGTCACATCAAATAAGCTTACCTCTGAAACTTAAAGATTTTGTACTAAATCCTACTTGAATAGTATTCATTTAATTTATTAAGTATCTCTACACCCACTTCTGTAATCTCTGTTCCCTGTTTTTTAATTCCAACTTTAATGCATTTAGCTTTATTTAATATCGATAATCGATGTCGCAATTGTGAATCAGACAAAAAATAAGGGAGCATTTCTTGCATAACGCCTCTCCCTACACTTATTTCTCTTTTTTTGCAAATCCATAGTACTTGTAGTATGGATTTAAAATCTTCTATGAAATTTCCCGTTTTTAAAAAGAGAAGTGTCTCATCAATCTCTGATAATGAATTATCTGATGAATTAACAGTCTCTTGTGATAATAAAATCCGATCTGGTATATGATTCTCAGTGACCATATTTCCTTCAACAATGACCAATAAATAATGGATGAAATTTTCCAGTTCTCGTATATTACCTGGCCAATTATAGTTCATTAATAGATTTTTTACACTTGATTCAAACAGTAGATTTTTCTTTATTAATTTTAAAAAGAAATCTATTAGTATAAATATATCTTGTTTTCTTTCTCTAAGTGAAGGGAGCTGTAACGGTAAAACATTTAGACGATAATATAAATCTTGACGAAACGTACCTTCTTGAATCATTTGATGTACGTTTTGATTGGTGGCTGCAATAACTCGTACATTTATTGGTATGACCCTATGGCCACCTACACGCATAACTTGGCGTTCCTGAAGGACTCGTAAAAGGGAAGCTTGAATACTTAGTGAAGCATCTCCAATTTCATCCATGAAAATAGTGCCATTATGCGCTAATTCAAATAAACCCATTTTCCCTTCTTTCTTAGCGCCTGTAAACGCTCCACCTTCATAACCAAATAATTCACTTTCTATTAATGTTTCAGTTAACCCTGCAAAGTTTACTGCTACAAATGGACCGTCTTTCCTTTCAGAATTATTATGTATGGCTTGTGCAAATACTTCTTTCCCCGTCCCGTTTTCTCCAGTAATTAAAACTGTATAATCACTTTGAGCCAACCTAATTGCTTTTTGTTTTGCAGATACAAGTAAATGGCTATTTCCAATAATATTATCAAATGAATATTTTGTAGTTAAACCTAACTCAGCGCTTTTCCGTCTAATTTCTTGCTCCATACTTTGAACTCTTGTAACATCTTGAAGTGTGATCACAAGGCCCGTTAGTTTCTTATTAAAGGTTAAGGGAACTTTCGATACTAACAATGAACGATTATTTATTTGAAATAAGTTATCAAGTTGTTCCTTTTGATCAACAAAAGTCTCATTAATCTGAAAATTAGGTATAACCTCATTGTAATGCTTTCCAATACAGTTAGAAGGGAGTTGTAGAATTTTATGAGCATCTTCATTAATTAATGTAATGATTCCTTTTTCATCTAGCCCTATAATCCCTTCATGTACTGCATTTAAAACAGATTCTAATTTCTGTATTAGTTGTTTCTCACTTTGAATAGATAATGATAAATTCCTTCCCATCTTCACAAAATCTCTAAAAAATTCTGCTGTATAAAAATGTGCCTTTTCTAAAGAAAGGTTCAAAAGACGAGCAATATCGAGCATAGTGGTTAAATCAATTGGTCGATTTTCTAAATTGATGATTTTTTTAATATGTTTAGGTACAAGTTCATCTTGCCCAAGCGTAATAGCAAAATCAATGTTTTCTGCCTGTTTGACATTTGTAATCCCAGGAACATAAGGAATTAAATTTAAATGCCCAAATCCGAACGAGTGCAAAAGATCAATAGAATCTCTAACATTATTTATATAGTTAGTAACTAATAAAATATTTGTTTTTGGTGCCAAATCTAAAAGTTGCTCTAACTTTGCAATTCGAATAGAACGTCTAGCAACCATAACAGGAATACTTGAATTCAATGCTTTAATAGAGTCTTCAAGCACTGGACTAGATAATAAAATTAAATCAGCGGTATAAATGTTCTTCTCATTTAATTGTAGGGATTCATAACATGTCTCAATATAGATTTTTGAACCAAAAAACATTCTTAGATTTTCTTCAAATGTTTTGCATACTTTTTTGCTGATAGTCACAAGAAGTATAGTGGGCTTTTTCATCTTCTTCTCCTTACCACACGGTTGCTTTTTGTTCTTATTCTATCAGATTTTAAAAAAACTTAGAAAGGTCCCCATTTTATTAATACACCAATTGTTAAAAAGATAGCAGCTAAGATAGCCCATATAATAGTTAACGGAATCATAAATTTAAGCCATTTTCCATATGAAATACCACTAGTAGCCAGTATTGCCATTAGTACACCTGATGTTGGATTAATACAGTTTACTAATCCTTCCCCAAATAGAACGGATTGTACCGCTACCTGGCGAGTAATATGTAGCAAATCAGCAAGTGGTACCAATATTGGCATTAACATAGTCGATTCTCCTGAGCCAGACGAAATTAAAAAATGAATAGCTGCACTACCTATAAACATGCCTAGTGTCCCTGTAATTGGAGAAAGTGGAGCTAAAAGGCTAGAAAGACCATGCACAATCGTATCTAAAAGTTGTCCCTGTTCAAGCAAAATAATCACAGCTCGAGCCATTCCTACAATTAACGCCCCATATACAAGTTTCTGGCAACCATCCATAAATGTTTTGGCAATATCATTAACATTCATACGGGAAATAAGTCCAGCACCTATAGCCATAAAAATAAATAAACCTGCCATTTCATTTTCAGTCCATTTAAAAATGAGCGTACAGATAATAAATGCTAGTAAAGACCCACCGGAAAACAATAAAACAATCTTATGTTGTAATGTTAGTTTCTGTGTTTTCATTTTGTTCTCATTTGTGCCTAATGAATTTGGAAATCGCTCTAAACCCAGTATACTTAGACTAGCATCTTTCTGGACTCTACGTGCATACCAATATATATAAGAAATAGTACATAGTAAGAAAGTGAAATAAATGACAATGCGAAAGCTCATTCCAGATAATAGTGGCAGCTCAGCAATTCGCTGCGATAACCCTAATGTTTGTGGGCTTATCAGGGATACATTCCACCCTGCGTAAGTACCTAGATATATAAGAGATACCCCAAAAATGGCATCCAATTTTAATTTACGAGCAATCATTACTCCTATAGGGATAAAAGCAATAACAGAGTTAACAATGATACCTGTGGTACCAAGTATAGAAAACATTAAACAAATAGGAATAATAAGTAGAAGAACTCTCCCCTTACATAAATTTATAACACTTCGAATAAACGTATCGATAGCCCCCGTCTTATCAATAACAGCTAATGCACCACCAGTAAATAAAATAAGAAAGATCAAAGGAGCTCCAGCAACCATTCCGCTTTGAATTGCAGTAAAAATTTCAAGGAAATTAACAGGACTAGATTCCACTAAATGATAACTTCCAGGAACAGTCATCGTAATGTCACCTTTTTTTACTCGATCAAACACCCCTGATGGAACAAGATAGGTAGCTATAGTACAGATTATTAAAATATAGAACAAAAGAACATAAGCATCAGGTTTAAATAACCTTCTTCTAATAGGTTTATAAATCGTTCTTTGAGCTGTAGGTTGCATAATATAATTCTCCTCCAAATTAATATGTATTGTATTAAGAAACTCTCGGTCCCTCCTTCACTTATATTGTGATTATTCAGAAATTTCATTCCTGAATATAACTAACACCATATACTTAAAAACAATGCAAAAATCATGCCAGTTTCTAAGATTAATAAATTATCCCTTTAAAGTAGTTTACATTAAAAAATTAGTATTTATAGGTCTATTTATGGGATATAAACCAACCATAAAACATCCTATAAAAAAATTAATAGGTTAAAGATAGTCGATTTAATAAAAAAACAAAGTTGGCAAGGTTCTTGCAATAGTATTAATTAAAAGTATATAAACATACAGGATTGTTTTACAGTTCAGAGGAGGAATTATTTTGAGTAAGTTACTAATCGAAAAAAACGTTTCTAGCTATCTGCAAGACCATGAACAGGCCATGTTAGATGATTTAATTGAATTCGTAAAAAAAGAATCACCTTCTTACAATAAAGAATTAGTAGATGAGTGCGGTACATATTTAAGCCAGCTTTTTCAAAGACGCTTAGACGTAGGATACGAATTAATAGAAGAAACAAAAGTGGGAAATCATCTGAAATTTACAATTGGAGAAGGAGAACAACAAATTTTGATCATAGGGCATTTTGATACAGTTTGGAAGGAAGGTAGACTTAAGCTTAGAAGAGAAGGAAATAAACTGTATGGTCCTGGTATTTTAGATATGAAAGGCGGCATTATCCAGTCTCTATGGGCAATTAAAGCCATCCAGGAACTCAAACTTTCATTAAATAAAAAGATCGTTTTCCTTTGCAATTCAGATGAAGAAATTGGTTCAATTGCTTCTAAAGAATACATTGAAGAAGAAGCAAAAAAAAGTGATGCTGTATTAGTTGCTGAACCTGCTGTGGCTGGGTCGGGAGCTTTAAAAACAGCTCGCAAAGGCACAGGGATTTTCAAGATAAAAGTATGGGGACGCGCTGCCCATGCCGGTAACCATCACGAAGAAGGCATTAATGCTATTGAAGAACTAGCTCGGCAAGTTATTGTTTTACAAGAGTTAACCAATTATAAAAAAGGAACAACTGTAAATGTAGGAACTTTTACTGGAGGAAGTGGAACAAACGTGGTTCCAGAATACGCAGAAGCTCGCGTTGATTTACGTGTTTCAACAGAAGAAGCAGCAAAACGAGTGACGAATATTATTTTAAATTTAAAACCGATTTTAAAAGGAATTAAATTGGAATTAACCGGTGGTATGAATAGACCTCCAATGGTGAAAACCGAACAAACGAAAGAACTGTTTGGATGTGCTCAATCCATTGCATCAGAACTTGGCATGAAATTAGAAGAAGCATCTGTTGGAGGGGGAAGTGATGGGAATTTCACAGCAGCTATTGGTGTTCCTACTCTCGACGGTTTAGGTGCGTGTGGAAAAGGAATCCATGCAGAATATGAACATATTCAAATTGAAACACTCGCTGAACGAGCATCTTTATTTGCCAATTTGTTATTGAGACTGTAATTGCATGCAAACAAGATTGAATAACATCAAAAATCACCCAACATATAAGGAGTTTTATAACGTTAATACGAACAATTAAACAGTTAAAAAAGATTTGGACCGCCCCCAAACTGGGTGACGGTTCTTTTTAATATAAAAATAAAAATAAGCCACCTATATATATAAACTTAATTCTTCCACTAAACTGCCCCGATAGATGCATAAAGAAAAAGCTGCCTTAAAGATAGTTTCGATCTACAGCTAACGCACCGTTGCTGAAGAAGAATATTATTTATTTTCTTAATAAACTTTTATAGGACTTTAAATAGTCAAATGGGTCACCTTCGTTATCATCATCTGGCTCATACATCTCTCTATCATGATAAGGAAGCCTTATCCGTTTCCAGTCTTCGTTGTTTTCCGCTTCACCAGGCATACAAGATATGAACAAATTATAACCCTCGCCATCACTAGATAGAGGACCTATTCTTGCCTCACCATATTGAAGAGCATTATCAATAGCATCTCTCAATCCCTTAAGTGCTGTTTTATTACCAACTATCATTGCATCATCATGCCAGTACCTTTGTCCATATAGATGGAAATATGGTGATTCTGTATAAACCTGTCCCTTTTCAGCAATGACTTTTTCAAAGTTTGGGATAAGAATATCAGGCGTCATATCGGTAGCCAATACATCCATTTCTGTTATGCACCTACCAAACATTTCTTCAAATAGTTGAATATAAGGCGTTACTTCTACAAATAAAATAAGGTGTTCCTTAAAGAAATATGTGCGAATTAAGGTTTCTTTTTTTTCATAGCAAGCAAATATGACAGTTGGAGACAATTCTTCGTACTGCATTCTTTTAATACTAAATTGTTTCCTCTTTTCCATTTTTACTGATATAGAAAGACTTGTGTCGATAGCAACAAATAATATTGGGTCAATCATGAACTTCACCCTTTACTTTTTTTAGATAGAGAGAAGTCTGAAGTAGTAGCTACCTATAAACATCTCTATCCGATAACACATTTATCATAACATTAACTTAGATTCCTTATGGAACTATCCTGCCCCTTTAGTTCATTAAATCGAGTAGGAGGAGGCG
>NZ_JAGGQN010000062.1:0-13212 GCF_018613275.1 Bacillus sp. ISL-4 | reverse complement strand
TGTTCGGTTTTGAGGAACAACGTTCCTTTTATGTTTGGTGGCGATAGCGAAGAGGTCACACCCGTTCCCATTCCGAACACGGCAGTTAAGCTCTTCAGCGCCGATGGTAGTTGGGGGTTTCCCCCTGTGAGAGTAGGACGCCGCCAAGCCATTTAAAAAGATCAGCCATCCGGCTGGTCTTTTTCGTCGTTCGGGATAGATCAATTTGACCAATTGGATGTTGGAAGGATCAAAAGTGGAACCTCTCGGACTTAATCCATTCAAATATTAAAAATGGCACCTTAGCTTGGCTTATTTTAAGGAATTGCACAATGCAAGGGTAATCATCATTGGGCATGGTTTTCATCAGTTCTGCCCACCATTCTGTTTCATAACGAGCTATTATGCTAAGGTTATAAGAAATCAAATAATGGATCAAAAGTTCAGGTAATGAAAAAGCTGACGAATCTTTATTGAGTGATAGCATGAACTGCCTTTCTGCCAAATTATACCGTATTGGGGAAGAGGCATTATGAATAGGAATGCCATCAGTTTTTAAATGCAGTGTCCCAGACTCTTCTGAAATACTGTAAACTTGATTTGTTTTAGCTTTCAAAAATTCTTCCATTCGACTGCTGGACATTTGATAGCTATCCAATATCGCCGAGGGCAATTGAAAACCGTTCGAAGAGGGTAACATGGCGACGAAATTTTTCTTGGAAACGGACCATGTAAAGTTTTGCATATCCGGGATTTCCTTTATCAGCGTTCCCATGGAAAATTTTTCACCCTCCAGATGCTTGATATGAAATAACTTCTCGGCAATACAGGTGAAAAGTCCATTCTTTTGCGTTTTAACTTCATCCTTTAAAAATTCATATTGCTGTTTTTTCTTTTTTCTCGTAGTAACCCCATGGGCAAGCATCGAAGTTGATTCTGGATAGTTGGGATCGATCGTGAGCAGGCAAGCCTTTAACAATTGGGCGAATCCATAAAATGTTAAGATTGGTTGTATGGAAAGTGGTGCAATGGCAGCCTGATTATAATAAGTTTTAGCATGTTCAAGATGGTAAATAAATGGATAACAATTATCGTAACTTTTTATTTCCGCTTCTGCTATTTTTTCATGCGTGTAACATTTTTGTAAAAAAAGTTGTGAGGAAGATGCGGAAAAAAAAGGGGTATATTTATCGAAATTATCATTGTTTTCAGGCATTGCAGCTATCCTCCGAATTAATAGAATAATCAAACTTTTATTTCTCTTCTTGACAGTAGTATGTCCTATTGATAACCTACAAATAATATTTTTAAGCAGGAGGGGAAAAAAATGTGGGAAAATAAATTTGCAAAAGAAGGTTTAACCTTTGATGATGTCCTATTAATTCCAGCGAAATCAGAGGTTTTGCCGAAAGATGTTAACCTTCAAGTCAACTTAGCTGAAAACTTAAAGCTCAACCTTCCTATCATCAGTGCAGGAATGGATACCGTGACAGAAGCTGAGATGGCAATTGCCATGGCTCGTCAAGGCGGTTTAGGTATCATTCATAAAAATATGTCCATTGAAGCACAGGCTGAACTGGTGGATAAAGTAAAACGTTCAGAAAGCGGTGTAATTACCGATCCATTTTTCTTAACGCCGGATCACCAGGTATTTGATGCAGAGCATTTAATGGGTAAATATCGGATTTCGGGTGTCCCTGTAGTCAACAATATAGAGGACCAAAAACTTGTGGGTATCATTACAAACCGTGATTTGCGATTTATTTCCGATTTTTCCTTGAAGATTTCCAGTGTCATGACTGTAGAGAATCTGGTCACAGCGCCAGTGGGAACTAACTTGGAACAAGCAGAGAAGATTCTTCAAAAGTACAAAATTGAAAAGCTTCCCCTTGTAGACGATAATGGAGTCCTTAAAGGACTTATTACGATCAAGGATATTGAGAAAGTCATTGAGTTCCCGAATTCGGCGAAAGATAAGCAAGGAAGATTACTTGCAGGTGCTGCAGTCGGAGTGACTAAGGATACAATGAAGCGTGTAGAAATGCTAGTTAAGTCCCATGTCGATGCAATCGTACTTGATACTGCTCACGGTCATTCAGAAGGCGTCCTTGAAATGGTGAAGGAAATCCGCGGGACATATCCTGAATTGACGATCATTGCCGGTAATGTGGCAACGGCTGAAGGAACGAAGGCATTGATTGAAGCGGGTGCCGATGTAGTCAAAGTGGGCATCGGACCAGGGTCAATCTGTACGACAAGGGTTGTGGCTGGTGTAGGTGTTCCACAAATCACGGCAGTTTTCGATTGTGCAACAGAAGCAAGAAAACATGGTAAAACGATTATTGCTGATGGCGGAATTAAATACTCTGGTGATATCGTTAAAGCCCTGGCTGCAGGCGGACATGCAGTAATGCTTGGCAGTATGCTTGCAGGTGTAACTGAAAGCCCAGGCGAAACGGAAATTTTCCAAGGTCGCCGTTTTAAAGTGTATCGGGGTATGGGCTCCGTTGCTGCAATGGAAAAGGGATCTAAAGATCGTTACTTCCAAGAAGATAACAAGAAATTCGTACCGGAAGGCATCGAAGGGCGCCTTCCATACAAAGGACCTCTTTCAGATACCATTTTCCAACTGATTGGCGGCATTCGTTCAGGTATGGGATATTGCGGTACAGCCACATTGGAAGAGTTGAGAGAAAACTCTCAATTTGTCAAAATGACCGGTGCTGGGTTAAGGGAAAGTCATCCTCATGATGTCCAAATTACCAAAGAAGCACCGAACTACTCAATGTAATGAATTTAACATATAATCGTCATTAAAATTTATTGTTAAAATAGACAGAGTCTGCGATTACTCTGTCTATTTTTTTTATTTCTTCTGTGATAAACTATACAAGGTGTCAAGGGAATTACATAAAGTTTCTCCTTTGTTATAGAGATTAGCTTAAAAGTTGGAGGTATTGGAAATTGAAAAAAATCAGCAAGATGACCCTCATTTTCACTTTTGTTTTAGTTCTTGTTATGTCGCAATTTGCCTATCAACCGGGGGAAGCTGTTGCTGAATCTGATAATTTGGGTTTAAAAGCAGAGGCAGCCATCATCATTGATGGTGAAACAGGACAAATCGTGTATGAAAAAAATGCCGATGAAGTATTAGGGATTGCATCCATGTCTAAAATGATGACCGAGTACATCATAATGGAGTCAATCAAAAATGGGAAAATCAGTTGGGATCAGAAAGTTAAAATAAATAAATACGTACATGACCTTTCAAAAGCACCTAATTTGTCGAATGTTGGGTTAACGGAAGGTGAAGATTATACAGTTAAGGAACTATATCAAGCTATGGCCGTCTATTCCGGAAATGCGGCAACAGTAGCTTTAGCACAGTTGGTTTCCGGAAGTGAAAAGAGCTTCGTTAAGTTAATGAACGAAAAAGCAAAGGAACTAGGCTTGAAAAACCATAAATTCGTTAATGCCAGCGGTTTGAATAACTCCGATTTATTAGGGCAATATCCTTCTGGTAATGAAGATGATGAAAATATCATGACAGCAAAAGATATTGGTCTTCTTGCTTATCGTTTAATAAACGATTATCCGGAAGTGTTAAAAATCGCCAGCATTCCTAAATTGAAGTTCCGTGATGGAAAAGAATATCCGAACTTCAACTGGATGTTGCCAGGTCTGATATTTGAATATAAAGGCGTAGATGGACTAAAAACGGGATCTACCGACTTTGCCGGTTATGGACATACAGGGACGGTTATCCGAGACGGTCAGCGCTATATCACGGTGGTTATGAAGTCCACTAATAAAAACGAACGTTTTGCAGATAGCACTAAGCTTATGAACTATGCTTATGCAACCTTTAAAAAGGAAAAAGTCCTTCCAGCCAATTACCAGGTGAAAGGGAAAGAAACACTTTCAGTAGTAAAAGGCAAGGAAAAAAACGTTAAGATTCAATCTGAAAAGGCAATCGAGCTACTTGTTGAAAATGGTGAGAAAGATAACTATAAAACAGATTTAGTGATCGATAAAAACAAATTGAATGATGATGGTAAGCTTACTGCACCAATCAAAAAAGGTGAAAAGCTAGGTTACATCACAGTCACTCCTAAAAAAGGAGAAGATTACGGGTACATTAACGGCGATCCAATTAAGGTTAACGTCGTAGCTGCTGAATCTGTTGAAAAGGCAAACTGGTTCGTATTATCAATGCGTGCGGTTGGCGGATTCTTTGGTGACGTATGGAGCAGTGTAGCTTCTACTGTTAAAGGCTGGTTTTAAGTTTCGCGTATAAAACGGTTGCGTAATGTATAAAATTATAGTACATTATGGAAAACAATCTGATTATATAAGAAAGCAATGACAGGAAATAGTAACAAGTATTTCTTTCTATAGAGAGCCGGTGGCTGGTGGAAATCGGTGTGAGAGTTTTGTGAATCCCTCCTGGAGCAGAGTATGGAAAGCCTTTTGGGTCAGTAAATACTTTCGGTTAAAAGCCGTTATCAAGATAAGTGGTAGGCGTTTTTCATACGCCTTCAACTAGGGTGGCAACGCGGGTTAACTCTCGTCCCTTCTTCAGGGGACGGGAGTTTTTTGCGTTCTTTGATAAATCATCGAATTATTAAGGAGGAACTGAAAATGTTGGATTTGAAATATGTAAGAAATAATTTTGAAGAAGTGAAGCGTGTATTGCAATTTAGAGGAGAAGATTTGACCGATTTGGGTAAATTCGAGGACCTTGATGTAAAGCGTCGGACTTTGATTGCTGATACGGAAAAGTTGAAAAGCCAAAGAAATGAAGTTTCACAGCAAGTGGCCGTATTGAAACGGGAAAAAAAGGATGCAAATCAGTTGATTGCCCAAATGCGTGAAGTTGGTGACCGTATCAAAGGGTTCGATGATGAACTTCGTGAAGTGGAAGCACAGTTAGAAACATTACTTCTTTCCATTCCGAATATTCCGCATGAAAGTGTGCCTGTTGGAGAGACGGAAGACGATAATGTCGAAATCCGTAAATGGGGAGAGTTACCGGAATTCAAGTTTGAACCGAAACCACACTGGGATGTAGCTGGAGATTTAGGCATCCTGGATTTTGAACGGGCAGCAAAAGTGACAGGAAGCCGATTTGTATTTTATAGGGGTCTTGGTGCTCGATTAGAGCGTGCTTTAATTAGCTTTATGTTGGACCTTCATGTTGAGGAACACGGATATGAAGAAATGCTGCCGCCATATATGGTGAACCGTGCAAGCATGACTGGCACAGGGCAATTGCCAAAATTCGAAGAGGATGCTTTCCGTATCGAAAGTGATGATTACTTCTTGATTCCTACAGCCGAAGTCCCGGTGACAAACTTCCATCGTGATGAAATCATGAGCACGGACGATCTGCCGATAAGCTATGCGGCATACAGCGCTTCATTCCGTTCAGAGGCAGGCTCTGCTGGTCGTGATACCCGCGGGTTAATTCGTCAGCACCAGTTCAATAAAGTTGAACTAGTGAAGTTTGTGAAGCCGGAAGATTCTTATGCAGAATTGGAAATTCTCACAGGTCATGCCGAAAAGGTCCTTCAATTGCTAGGCCTTCCATACCGAGTGCTGAGCATGTGTACGGGAGATCTTGGATTCACTGCTGCTAAAAAGTATGATATCGAGGTTTGGATCCCGAGTTATGGGACGTACCGAGAAATTTCTTCTTGCAGTAACTTTGAGGCATTCCAGGCTAGACGGGCCAATATCCGCTTCAGACGTGATGCAAAAGGCAAACCGGAACATGTCCATACTCTAAATGGATCAGGTCTGGCAATCGGCCGTACAGTCGCTGCCCTTTTGGAAAATTATCAGCAGGAAGATGGCAGTGTTATCATTCCTGAAGTATTACGTCCATATATGCGCGGTGCGGAAGTCATTAAGCCGTAAGTTAAAAGGAATCAGCTTCTGATTAAAGAGGCTGATTCTCCTTTTTACCAAAGTTTGAAACTATTTTAAAAAAACATTATAGAGGGCTTGACTTTAATTTTAATTCCATGTAATATAATAAATGTTGATACGGAGGTATACCCAAGTCCGGCTGAAGGGATCGGTCTTGAAAACCGACAGGGGAGTCAAATCCCGCGGGGGTTCGAATCCCTCTACCTCCTCCATAACTTATTAATAACCACAGCGCATAAATTGGATATCGATAAATTCCGTTACAGATATGTAACGGAATTTTTGTTTTCTAATATATTAAAAAACCACCGGATAACCGGTGGTTTTTCTGTTTTACACATTTCGCAATAACTTGGTTTGCTCCATATATTCGGCAATCCGTTTTATAAGAGGTTCGATGCTTGCTTCATCCTGCATAAGGTCATATTCGTTTATATTTAACCGAAGGACAGGGCAGGCGTTGAATTGATCTATCCACTCTTCGTAACGGCCGTGCATTTCCTGCCAATATTCAATTGGGGTATGCTGTTCCATTGGACGGCCACGCTCTTGGATCCGTTCGAGGATATCATCCAGCGAACCTTCGAGATAGATAAGTAAATCAGGGTGCGGGAAGTATGGCGTCATTACCATGGCGTTGAAAAGGCTTGTATAAGTTTCGTAGTCCACATCATTCATCGTGCCTTTTTCATAATGCATTTTTGCAAATATCCCGGTGTCTTCATAAATGGAACGGTCTTGGATAAAACCGCCGCCATATTCGAAGATTTTTTTTTGCTCTTTAAAACGTTCAGCGAGGAAATAGATTTGCAGGTGGAAACTCCAACGATTAAAATCATCGTAAAACTTATCCAGATAGGGGTTCGTATCAACCTTTTCAAAGGATGTCCTGAATTGAAGGGCATCGGCTAAAGCATTGGTCATGGTCGATTTTCCTACGCCAACCGTCCCTGCTATCGTAATGACAGCGTTGTTTGGAATATTATATTTCTTTCGTAAGTTCATTTGACTTTACTCCTTTGTGCAGGGCATTCTCTATTTGGCTGATTATCGTTTTCAAATCATCCTTGTTCCCGACAAAATCCAGCTCATCTCCGTTGAATGTAAGAACGGGTATGTCAGGGTGCTGTTTCTCAAATGCTTCCATGAATGTTCGATAATCCGCGGATAACTGCTCTAAATAAATGGAGGATATATTTTTTTCGAATTCACGACCTCTTTTACCGATTCGGGAGATAAGAGTATCGAGACTTGCATTTAAATAAATCACCATATTAGGTTTAGGCATATCCCGTGTTAAAATGTTGAATATTTCAAGGTATTTATTGTATTGTCCGTTCTTTAACGTTCGTTCAGCAAATATCAAGTTCTTGAATATATGGTAATCAGCCACCACGGCTTGGTTATTAGTAAGATACTTTTTTTCGATATCTTCCAATTGTTTATACCGGTTACACAGAAAAAACATTTCTGTTTGAAAGCTCCACTCATCAATATCTTTATAGAATTTTCCGAGAAATGGATTTTCATCTACAATTTCCTTCAATAATGAAATTTGAAAATGATCTGCGATAACTTTTGCAAGTGATGTTTTTCCCACGCCGATTGGACCTTCGACGGTGATAAATGGAGTGGAATTCATCCAATCTGTCCTCCTTCATGAGGTATCAAGCTGAAATTCCCGGTTATTAGGTTTTTCGCCAAGAGATATTGTATCACAGACTTGGGACTTTAGTGACATTTTTGTCAGGTTGATAAAGAAAGAGAATGAAAGAGTGTTTAGTGGGGGTGGTATGTAGGTTAGTGCCATGTTCGATTGAATGCTTAAAAGCCTTCACCTTCTTTTATGGATGCCTTGAGAACATGGTTCATCATCTTTAATGCGTAACGATTATCTTCCTTTGATGCAGAAGCGATGCAATCCTTCGGAATCCATAATTTATATTCCCGCATATAGGCATCATTGGCAGTGAATAGCACGCAGATGTTGCCAGCTATGCCAGTAATGATCAGGGTTTCTACGTTTAATCGTTTAAGTAGTGTATTGAGTGCCGTCCCATAAAATGCAGAGTGCTTCGGCTTGATGAGAAAGAATTCGTCCTGTTCAGGTTTTATCCTTTCGATTAATGAGGCATTTCCTTCATTTTTACATCTATCAATAATTTTATCGAAGTCCGCCTGCCATAAATCATAATGGTCGTTGATATAAATGATTGGAAAACCTTTTTCTTTCATTTGCTTTTTTAATTTCAAAATCGGGTCGACGATAAGTTCCGTATGTTCAAGGAGCATATTCCCGTATTTGAAATCAAAATCATTGATCATATCAATGATGAGCAATGCAAAAGAAGGTGATTCAGGTCGATTCATGGTATATCCTCCTGTATTGTGAGAATTTACTTGCAGCACGTATGCCGCATGCGTTACTATTCATTAGAACAAGTAGTATGACCTTTATTTTTGTCTTATATGTGTCTGTTTACTCCTACTTAATATGAGGGGGTTTTTTTATGAAGGATGATGTTTATTACATGAATTTAGCCTTAAAGGAAGCTAAAAAGGCGCAGATGTTGAATGAAGTGCCGATTGGCGCTTTAATCGTAATAGATGATCAAGTTATTTCGACAGGGCATAACCTAAGGGAAACGGAACAGAATGCGACGGCACATGCGGAGCTGCTTGCGATCAATGAGGCTTGCAAGGAACTTGGCAGTTGGCGCCTTGAAGATGCGACATTATATGTAACGCTGGAACCTTGTCCCATGTGTGCTGGGGCCATCTTGCAATCAAGGGTAAAAAGGGTTGTTTTTGGAGCGCATGATCCAAAGGCTGGCTGTGCAGGGACATTCATGGATTTACTTCGAGATGAACGCTTTAACCATCAATGTGAAGTAACAAGCGGTGTATTAGGGGAAGAGTGCGGCTGGATATTGACTTCTTTTTTTAAAGAGCTTAGGGATAGAAAGAAAACTTTGAAAAGAGAGCAAGCACTTAAGATTGCCGAAGAAAATAAATAGGGGAAAAACGAATGTCGAAAAAAAGTTTGCTTCGTTTGATAAATTTGGAATCAAACTGTTCATGAACAACACTTGCGTTTTTTTTGTTACCTTAGTATAATGAATTATGCGTCGTCATGACGCTGTGAAATTGGTATTACTTTTGCCGTGCTAGACGGGGAGGTAGCGGTGCCCTGTACTCGCAATCCGCTCTAGCGAGGTTGAATCCCTTCTCGAGGTTAGCATTCTGTAGGGCCTGCCTTAAGTAAGTGGTGTTGACGCCCGGGTCCTGCGCAATGGGACTCCATGAACCATGTCAGGTCCGGAAGGAAGCAGCATTAAGTGGAAGTTCTCATGTGCCGCAGGGTTGCCTGGGCCGAGCTAACTGCTTAAGTAACGCTTATGGTTGCTAATCGACAGAAGGTGCACGGCAGTTATTTTACATAAACAAAAAACTCATTCGTATCGGGTGGGTTTTTTTTTATGCCAAGAAGGTAAAGTGCTTGGTATTTTTGAAAAAAATGAGGCAATGATGAAATTTCTTTTTAGACTTTGAAATAAAGGAAATCAGTAATGTATAATAAACAGGATGGAGAAAAGAAGGAGGGATTTCCGTGGGGTATCAAGCATTATACCGGGTATGGCGGCCACAACAATTCATTGATGTAGTCGGGCAGGAACATGTAACGAAAACGTTGCAGAATGCCTTGGTCGGGCAGAAGGTTTCGCATGCCTATTTATTTTCCGGTCCACGTGGAACAGGGAAAACAAGTGCTGCCAAAATTCTAGCAAAAGCAGTGAATTGTGAGCATGCCCCGACAAGTGAGCCCTGTAACGAATGTGCTACCTGCCGCGGAATCACCGATGGCTCCATATCAGATGTTATAGAAATTGATGCAGCATCCAATAATGGTGTCGAGGAAATCCGTGACATTCGTGATAAGGTCAAATATGCTCCTAACGCGGTTACATATAAAGTTTATATCATCGATGAGGTACATATGCTTTCACAAGGGGCTTTCAATGCGCTTTTAAAGACATTGGAAGAACCTCCGAAGCACGTGATTTTTATATTGGCGACGACTGAACCTCATAAGATTCCACTAACGATCATTTCCCGTTGCCAAAGGTTTGATTTTAAAAGGATCCAGCCTCAAGATATAGTTGGCAGGATGTCACAAATCATTGCAGAAACAGGTGTTTCATGTGATGAACAAGCCCTGCATATCATTGCAAGGGCAGCCGAAGGCGGGATGCGAGATGCACTAAGCCTTCTTGATCAAGCGATATCCTTCAGTTCGGAGACGGTTTCTATGGAAGATGCATTGACTGTCACTGGTTCTGTGTCGCAGGCATTTTTAAGCCGTCTGGCAAAGGCTATATATGATAAAGAAGTAGCGGTGGCGCTTGAAGTCCTTGAAGAATTGCTGGCCATGGGAAAAGACCCGGCTAGGTTCATAGAAGACATGATTTATTATTTCCGGGACATGCTTTTATATCAAACGGCACCGGCACTGGCAGAATCCTTCGAGCGTGTTTTGATAGATCCCCAATTTAAGGAACTGGCAGAAGTAATCTCTTCTGAATCGATTTACTCCATTATTGAAAGCTTCAATCAAACACAGCAGGATATGAAATGGACAAATCATCCAAGGATTTTCCTTGAAGTGGCACTTGTGAAGTTATGTAATGAGCAAAGGGCAAATCAAAGTGATAACGGGCAGCTTCAACAGCTGCTGCAGAAAATAGAAGATTTAGAGAAGAAGTTATTCGAAATGCAGAAAAACGGCATCCCGGCAGCCATGACGGAAAAACCTGCAGAGCAGGCTAAGGCGCAAAGGTCCGTTAAAAAGGCGTATAAAGCACCTGCAGGAAAAATCAATCAAATTTTGAAACAAGCTACGAAGCCAGATCTTAATGCTGTGAAAAGTAAGTGGGGGGAAGTGCTTGAACAGTTAGGTCAGCAAAACCAAAAATCATTGGCAGCTTTATTAACGGAGGCAGAACCTGTTGCTGCGTCTACTGAAGCTTTTGTGGTAAAATTCAAATATGATATTCATTGTCAAATGGCAATGGAAAATAACCGTTTCGTGGAAGTGATAGCCTCGATCATGCAGCAATTGACCGGACACCGAATGGAGATAGCCGGTGTTCCGGAGAGCCAGTGGCAAAGGTTGCGGGAGGACTTCATCTCAACACAGCAGTTCGACGGTTCAGAAGAAACGGAATCAAAAGAAGAAGATCCCTTTATAGCAGAGGCTAGAAAATTAGTCGGCGATGATTTACTTGAAATTAAAGAATAATTGGAGGTATGGAAAATGGGTATGCGTGGCGGTAATATGCAAAACATGATGAAACAAATGCAAAAGATGCAAAAGAAGATGGCAGAGGCACAGGAAGAATTAGGTGAAAAAAAGATTGAAGGAACTGCTGGCGGCGGAATGGTAACGGTCATCGTTACTGGACATAAAGAAATAGTCGATGTAATCATCAAACCGGAAGTAGTCGATCCGGATGATATCGATATGCTTCAGGATTTAGTGCTGGCTGCGACTAACGATGCTTTGAAAAAGGCGGAAGAACTGACAAACCAAACGATGGGACAATTCACTAAGGGAATGAACCTTCCGGGTATGTTTTAAGCAAGTTCAAAAGAAACTTCCTTTCAGGGGGTTTCTTTTGAAATTTTTAGGAGGAATTCGATGCATTATCCAGAACCAATTTCCAAGCTCATTGACAGTTTTATGAAATTGCCGGGGATTGGTCCTAAAACGGCTGCTCGATTAGCCTTTCATGTACTAAGCATGAAGGAAGATACTGTTTTGGATTTTGCAAAAGCACTTGTTAATGCTAAGCGGAATCTTATGTATTGCTCAGTCTGTGGTCATATTACAGATCAAGATCCTTGTTATATTTGCGAAGATCAAAAGAGGGACAGAAGTTTGATTTGTGTGGTTCAGGACCCGAAAGATGTAATAGCTATGGAAAAGATGAGAGAGTTCAATGGTTTATACCATGTACTGCATGGCAGTATTTCCCCGATGGACGGAATCGGTCCGGAAGATATAAATATTCCTGATTTATTAAAGCGCCTTCAAGATGAAACAGTGCTAGAGGTAATTTTGGCTACTAATCCTAACATTGAAGGTGAAGCGACAGCCATGTATATTTCGCGGTTGCTTAGACCATCAGGCATCAAAGTGACCCGAATTGCCCACGGACTTCCTGTTGGCGGAGATTTGGAGTATGCGGATGAAGTGACGCTATCAAAAGCAATAGAAGGAAGAAGAGAAATATAAGATAGCTGGGAGGACTTCACTTGTTCTTTCGTAAAAAAAAGAAACTTCGGAATGAATTCAATGATTCATTAATCGAAGAGCTTGAACATTTGAAATGGAATTGGCATAATCAAAAATCATTACTTGAAAAAAGCGTTGATCCATCTGAGGAAGTAATCGCCCAAACGAGACTGGCGGAAGTGAAATATTTCTACTTATTCAGGGAAGTTAAAAGAAGGAATGTCCGCTTAAAAAGATGATAAGGAAATGGCTGTGAAGGATTGCGTGTTCCTCATGGCCATTTTTTTTTCAGTTCTTAATCCATCGACTTCTTCATATAAGTGTAGTACAAGCTTGCGGGGAGGAATGAGTTTGGAACCAGTTGTCTTTGTTGCTGTAATTGGCGGCCTGATTTTAATGCTCCTCATTATCGGGGCGCCATTAAGACCAGTCCGGTTTATAGGGCAGGGGATTATAAAGGTCATTATCGGTGCAGCATTTTTGTTCTTTTTGAATACACTTGGGAATCAAGCAGGCATTCATGTACCTATCAACCCTGTTACCTCGGCAGTCGCCGGTTTGCTTGGAATACCGGGAGTTGCCGCTTTGGCGGCCATTGGTTATTGGATCATTTAAAGGATAGTGCGTCGAAGTCTTATGAAAACCCCATGGATATCTCCTTGGGGTTTTTATCATGTTATAGTTTTTTTAAAAAAAACCAATTAAACCATTGACGATAACTCATCAACCTGATAATATATTAGGAGTCGCCAATAACGACATCGTCAATTGCTCAATCGAAAAACAATTTTAAATAATTGTTGACATCAGGTTGAGTAAGTGATAAGATAATGAAGTCGCTTACGAAGTAACGACGAAAAATCGCTCTTTGAAAACTGAACAAAACAAAGCGCCAACGTTAAATTTTAAGTGAGCACACACTATCAAAAAAGCAAATGAGCAAGTCAAACATTTCTTCGGAGAGTTTGATCCTGGCTCAGGACGAACGCTGGCGGCGTGCCTAATAC
>NZ_JAGGQN010000061.1:0-12969 GCF_018613275.1 Bacillus sp. ISL-4 | reverse complement strand
AAGACTCAGGATGTGCCTATGGAAGCAATGGAAATTGCCAAGAACGAGAGTGAGGAAACTCAAAGGATTAGGCGTCCCATTTGAAAAAGCATATGAATGGGGAAATAGCAGAAAGGGATATTGGCGCATAGCGCATAGTCCTATTCTAGACAAAACCCTTAATAATGTTTATTGGCACCACCAAGGGTTAGTAAATCTATATGAACGATATACAAAACTACGTCAGACTTAAACTGAACCGCCGTATACCGAACGGTATGTACGGTGGTGTGAGAGGTCGGAGGCTAGGCGCCTCCTCCTACTCGATTTATGGAGCTAACGGGGCATGTCAGTGGTAAGGAACTGTGTTTTAAAAGTCCATGATTTGCCCCAATTATTTGACATAAGCTGTAATTACGGGGGTGTTTTTTATACCCAAGCCTTTTTTAGGAGCTCCACGCCATGCTTGATTTCCTCACAAGAAAGATTACTGAAACCAAGTTTGATAATTGGTTTATCGGTATTATTTTTAATGAAGTAGAGTGAGGTAGGATACACTTTAACACCATGAAAGGAAGCGCGCTCTATTAGCCATTCTTCTGAACGGTTCAGGTGTACTTTGATTAATACATACAAACCGGACTGATTACCAATAATGGATATATTTTGATCGAATTGCTTTTTTAATACTGATACCAAGTGCTGCATTTTTCGTTTATAAACAAGACGCATACGTTTAATATGGCGATTCCATTCTCCCTCTTCCATAAATTTAGCCATTGTGAGTTGGCTTAGAAGTGAAGTGGTACTCTCGAAATGAAGAAATTGATTTTTATAACGGTTTAAAAGCGGCTCTGGCAACACCATATAACTTAAACGAATTCCTGGAAGAAAGGACTTTGAGAAATTCCCTAAATAAATGACTCTTGCAGAATCAATGGAAGTGAGAGCTGGAAATGGTTGTTGCGTATAGCGAAATTCACTATCATAATCGTCTTCGATAATATAACCTTGCATCGTGTTAGCCCAATGAATAAGCGTCTGCCGTTGTTGAATGGACATGCTTACCCCATATGGACTATGATGGGAAGGTGTTACATAGATTAATCGTGATTTGATTTGTTTTAATTGTGAAAAATCAGCACCTGCCTCATAAACTGGTAAAGTTTCAATCGTAAAACAATGGAATTGAAAAGCTTCCCTAGCGCCATCATATCCAGGGTCTTCTACTGTAATGCTTGGAAAATCATCCTTCAGTATATGTCCAAGACTGATAAGCATTTGTTGGGTACTGCTGCCGATAATTATGGCATTTGCATCTGTTTTCACCCCACGAGATTGGAGTAAGTATGTGGCAATTTGTTCACGTAGGCACACCTCACCAAAGGGTTCCCCATATTGAAAACTCTCCTGTAACGTTAATACTTGATTGGCAATCCTCCTCCAAATTTTCAGAGGGAAATGTGCTTGATCTACGGCACCAGCCCGGAAATCAATGAGGATAGGTGTCACTTTCTCTCTTTGCTTTTTATTATGAGGAATTAATTCTTCTTGGGATAAAAGTGGCTCTAATTCATTTACAAAATAACCTTTTCTCCCTTCTCCACGAATATAGCCTTCAGCTACAAGTTGATCATATGCCATTAATGTCGTATTGCGACTTACTTGAAGGGAATCTGCCAGTTGACGGATGGAGGGCAATTGTTCATCGGCAAGTAAGTCACCCCGTTCAATAAATAACTTAAACTGCTCGTAAATTTGTTTGTATCTGGGAGAATCCTCCTTAAAAGCAAAAATGGTATTTATCATTTACGATCTCCTTTGACATGTTTATTTATTTAGAATTGTACCTTTTTATATGTCAATTTGTATAATACTATATTTTACAGATGAGGTTCTCGGGTAGAAATGAGGATGGACGCTTAGTAAAAGTCGCTATGATTGTGAATGGAATAATATTAACGGATGAAAGGAGATTTTTTATGTATATCCCTAAGCAGTTTGAAATAAAAGAATTAGCAGTAGCCTACGATGTAATACAGGAGAATGGTTTTGCAACATTGTTTTCAATGCATGAAGGCATACCATTTGCTACACATTTACCACTTCTGTTGAATAAGGAGAAAACCTATTTGTATGGTCATTTTGCTCGTCCGAACCCTCAATGGAAGGATATTGAAGATCAAACAGTCTTAGCGGTCTTTCATGGTCCTCACTGTTATATCTCTTCCTCATGGTATGAGACGAACCAAGCAGTACCAACATGGAATTATGTGACTGTTCATGTATACGGCGAAGTCGAACTTATTGAGGATGAACAGGAGTTAACGGATACCTTGCAGGACATGGTCTTGAAGTATGAAGCCCCTGATAGTTCATACAATTTGCAAGATTTAGATGCTGGCTTTCTCGCTGGGATGAACAAAGGGATTCAAGGCTTCAAAATAAAAATCAACAAGATAGAGGGAAAAGCGAAGTTAAGTCAAAACCATTCATTACATCGGCAAGAGCTGGTTATTAATCAACTGGAACAGATCCAAAATACAGATGAGCAAAAAATTTCCTTTTTAATGAAAGAAAACCTAAAAAAATAACGTTGAATGTTACTGCACTAACGTGAGTGTTGATCCAATAAGGATTTACACTCTTTTTGTTGAACTTCTTTTACAACGGAGCAGATTTCAATACTAACTGTAATTAGCAGTAACGTTTTTTTCACTATCGGGTTATGAACATTTTTAAAAAGATATGCACATGCTGGTTTAATTTAACAATCGTTATATAAAATATAACAAAAAATCAAGGTCCCTTTATACGGATATAAAAATCTAGAGTTATTCTTAATTTACATCCAGAGGGAGGGATCGGAAGTTGTCAAAATTTCAGGCCATAACTTCTTTGTTCATCTTGGTATTTTTCATCATTTTCGTAACTTATAAAATCACAGCACACTCATCCAAGCATTCCACAACGAATCATTCCACATCCAACCGCCACATTCAAGTACAATTGTTAGGCGTTAATGATTTTCACGGCCAACTAAACAAATATCAAATGGTTTCAGGAACCATGGCAGGGGGTGCTGAATACCTGGCTGCCTATTTAAAAAAATATATGCAAGAAAACCCAAATACACTACTTGTTCTTTCTGGTGATATGGTAGGAGGAAGTCCTCCAATCTCTTCACAATTTAAAGACGAACCAACGATCGAATTTTTAAACCTCCTGCACTTTGATGTCGGGACACCTGGAAATCAAGAATTAGACCAAGGCGTAAATGAAATGAAACGTCTTATTTATGGAGGCTTCAATAAAAAAACAGGTTATTTTCAAGGAGCCAATACTTTTTACAGTTCTGCAAATATCATCGATACAAAGTCGGGTACTTCCTTGTTACCACCGTATGTTATTAAACAAATTGACGGAATTAATATTGGATTTATCGGTGTCGTCACAAAAGAGACCAATCTGTATGTGGCACCTGAAAATCGAAAAGAAGTAGAAATTACCGATGAAGTTTCAGTCATTAACCGAACCGTTAAGCTTTTAAAGGAAAAAGGGATTAAAGTAATTGTTGTACTTGCACATGAATCAGCTAAATCAGATCAGGCAGGAGCAAATTCCAGTGGAGCTTTAGTGGAGATGGCTCCAAAAATCGATGATGAGGTCGATGTCATTTTTGCCGGTCACAGCCATGAATATGCCAATACCCTTGTAGCCGGTAAACTGATCGTTCAAGCTTATTCTAATGGGAAAGCCTTTTCTCAAGTGAATCTTGAAATTGACCCACATACTAAAAATATTGTTAAGAAACAAGCAAAGATTATTGTCACTTCACATCATAATGTAAAACCAGATAAAGAAACTGTTGCTCTTCTAAATAAATATAGAAAAAGATTGGGGAGCTATTTTAATCAGATAATAGGAGAAATGCCTGAAGAAATCTCACGAAATCAAGATGCAAACGGTGAATCCCCATTAGCGAAAATGATTGCAGAATCTGAGCGGGAAGCCATGGGGGTAGATATAGCTTTTGTCCATCAAGGAGAAATACGGAAAAATTTTTAAAAAGGGGATATCACTGTAGAAGACCTTTATACAGACTTGCCTATGGGTCATAGTGTCAGTAAGTTAATCTTAACAGGAAACCAAATAAAACTTGCTTTAGAACAGCAGTGGGCGAAAGATTATGAAAATAGAATACAAACGGTTGGTTTAACATATAATTGGGACCCCAACGCTCCAATTGGCAACCGCATTGTTGCGCTGAGAGACATGAAGGGTCAAGAGATTCAGCCAAACAACGAATATGAAGTAGCGGTTAGTAATTATTTAGCTTCAGGCGGTGATAACTTCACTGCATTTGAACAAGGTAGGCTCGTGGAAACCGGACCACAAGTTGTCACTGCACTTATACGCTATATCCAACAGAAGTATCCCCAAGAAATTTCTCTCCATTCAATGAAAGAATGAAGGGGAAAATACAAGGACTTGCATAATTGGCTTTTGAGGAAGATGAAGCTGGAGGATTTAATGAAATGGCTTTAGGAATAGCACGAGATATTGAATGTCAATGGGTATTATTTTTGGTAAATACTTACTCATTAAAGAATCTTAGACCTCTATTTTATAGAGTGGTTAGAGCAATTAAACGAGAAATAAAAGGTAACTACTTATTCAAATAACAAGTGCTTTACTTCAATAAGGGAGTTGCTTTGGCAGCTCTTTTTCTTATGGAGCTAAACGGGCAGTTTAGTTGCATAAGAATAGGATTCCAGAAGATTGTCATTAGAGTCAATCCTTTTCCTTCCTCTGTTTCAGATAAAAAAGTTACTATCTGAAAGCACACAACCAAATTTATAGTAATAATTTTTCATGAATTAGAAAAAAATAGAGGAAAGGAGGGATTGCGAATGTCTGTTAAAAAGTGGGTAACAGGATTAGTCGGTGTACTTGCGATGTTTGTAGTTGTGACAACACTAGGCTCACTCGGTGTATTTGCCGAATCCGGTGTTGTAAATCAGCCTATGGAGCCGAGGAAATCGATTGAGGTCGAGTTGAAAGATGATTTCTTTAATCCGAAAGTCATCACTATTCCGAATGGAACAGCCACAACGTTGATATTGAAAAACAAAGGCAGTAAAGAGCACACCTTCACAGTTGAAAAGCTCGGCATTGACGTTGAGGTCCAGCCAGGTGATGAAAAAAACATTACCGTAAATCCGAAACAGCCCGGTACATATGAACTGATATGTCGGTACCATTTCCAGGAAGGAATGGTTGGGAAAGTAATAGTCGAATAAAATGCAGGGCCAATAAGGCCTTGTTTTTTTATTACTTCCTCCGCGAATGGACTTCTCTACTTTGTATGATCGATTAAGTTTTAGAGAGATTTTTTATCAAGCTTATTTTTCATTACAGAGGATATTGATGCTTGGATTAATAATAATTGTTCCACCTCTAATAAATGGTAAATATAATATAATATAATGTAAGGTAACGTATAAACCATTTAGAATGAGGTGGAAAGGTGTATTTTTTTAAACCTATTTCTGATGAGGTTCGTTTATCTCAAATAATATTCAATAAACATAAAAAAACGATGAAGCTCATTTTAGTGTCTATTTTTGCCTGTATTGCTGCTATTCTGCAGGCTGCCGGGGTTGTACCAGGGATAGGATATTGTATAAGTCCACTGGCAACTGCACCTATCCTGTTATGTTCCATGTTTTCCATTCCATTTGGGGCAATGTCCTACTTTCTTACAATTATGCTGTTATTCATCCTACAGCCAACGGAACTAATTGTATTTCCTTTTACAACAGGATTGTTAGGACTTGGAATAGGGGCATCTTTTCACCTTTTTAAGATGAGGTTAAGTATTATTGCTACTGGTGCCATTCTTTTAATGTTAGGAATTATGAGTTTAATAGTTATTTTTCACTTTCCAGTTTTAGGTCCGGCCGTCTCTGTTTCCTTTTCATTTCTTATATTTGGCTTTTTATTTGCCTTCATTTATAGCTGGTTATGGGTTGAAATTGCTTTAATCCTTTTTAAAAGACTAAAAATGATTAGAATTTAAGGCTCTTTTCGTTAAGATTGTTGTTTTTAAAACGAAACTATTTAAGGTTGATTGGAGTGGAAGTGCGAGACTCCTGCGGGAGCAGCGGGACAGGTGAGACCCCACAGGCGTTTACGCCGAGGATGCTCACCGCCCGCCACGCGGAAAGCGAGATCAACCACACCACATTACTTGGTAAATGGCAACAAAGTATGCGAAAACAGCCTAATTTAATAATTCTCCATCACATGGTTCTAATTACGATTCATCAAATCCATGTAAGCGATTTATCAAGAGTAAGTGGAAATTTATTGTTTTTATTCATGGAACTATTTCAAAAACAGTGCCTTGGTTAAAATCAGTCACTTTCATAGAGCCATAAGCCGCTAAATATAAGCTGGTTTGATTCAGATTCGTTCCCAAACTAACATAATAGGCTGATTGAGACCCAAAATCATAATCGGTTTGTATCACACTAAAATCATTTTGTTCACCATTGGGTCTTACGGTGGTATAAGCTAAAGCCCCTCTAACCCGGGGTTGAGAATCTTTCCGGGCAAGATCGGTAAACACAACGCTTCCCGTTAAACCAGGGATTGTATTCCCCATATAGGCTTGCACTCCTGTAAGTGCAGTTCCTCCAAACTTATCGGGTCTGGTATCTTTATGAAAATAACTGGTTAGAGGCTGAAGACGACTCGCTGAAAGTGTTACTGCTTCATGGTAATAAGCAATTGTTTTCTCATCCAAATTATTATTTTCATTGCATCCTCTTATAATCGAAGTAGGAAAAGCACCTTCCCAACCTCGCCAGCCAAAGTTAATGAATCCTTCTTTGTCAGCTTCAGAATTCATGAAAGAAGCTTGAACTATCTCAGTAACCGGTATTGGTTTATAGTGAACGAATGCAAAAATCGACTCAACCAAATCCTGTCCGACACCCCCCGCATATTTGATATACTGATTATAAAACCTTTGAAATGAAATGCCTGGTATATTGCGCACCCCTTTTGCAATGACCGTAAGCGTTTCCTGAATAGGAAAGGGAAGTTCATTAAAACGTGTAACAATGGGTGGATTATTGAAGGATATGCTCTTATCTACATCGATTTCAATTATTTTACCAGCTATCTCCATATCATCTTGACTTAAATTAAATGGATCATAGCCTGATCCACCATCCCCGGTTGTTAAAATAAGTTTTCCGGTTTCAGGTGAAAAGTTTAAGCTATTGACACCATTATGATTAAAAAATGGTCTTCTTATGTTAAGTAATGTCCGTCGTTTTTGAGGTTGACCATTCGATTGTAAAATCCATTCTTCAACTGTATTAATATGATCATATTGAGTTTCTCTATTTATCCACTTTAGGTTTAAAGTTCTGGGATCACACGGATTAGGCCTAAAATGTTCAGTAAGGGCCCCTGGACCTTGTGTTCCAGCTACTGAAAAATGAAGATAAAACAAACCATTATAATAAAATTCTGGATGAAACGCTAGCCCCAATAATCCCCGTTCATCATATCCCCTACCTGAAACACCTTGTTCAGAACTACCTAATTTTAAAATTCGCGGGCGAATATCTAAAAAAGTCCTAATAACTCCGTTTCCTATGTAAAAGATCTCTCCTACCTGGGTTGCAATAAATAATCTTTCAATTGAGTCACCTGGAAGTATGGTTGTCTTTAAAACAGTAGGTAAATTTATATTACTTACAATGGGCCGTAAACCAACCTTAACTTTTATCAACTGATTTTACACCCCTTCTTATTGTTTTCTTATAAGAATATGATTAGAACCGTCTATTAGTACCAAATTAGGCCGGGAATCTGATAAGGCATTGCACTACTTTCAGCACGAGTAAGAATGAGGATAAATTCAAGCCATTCCATTAAAGGACGCTATCCTGGAACTAGGATAAGCGCTTATATTCATTTCAGGGCCATTTAAGGGGGAGCATCAGGAAAATGCTTGTTTACAACGATAAGCGTTCTGATACAGGTCATATGAGACATATTGAACTCTATTTTTTATGTGATTGGATTGTGTCTCAAAAGACTCTACACTATTGAGATTGTGAAAGCATGTACTTAAACTATAGGGGTAAATTAGTTCAACAAGAAATCATCGAAGCATAAAAATGCTATCTGTGGTTATATCGCACAGGGCGAGATGATATCCCCATTGTTCTCTATGACTATCAACCAACAAGAGCAGGCGAACAACCGAAACGTTTTTTAACGGGTTATCAAGGTTATTTACAAGTGGATGGATATAGTGGTTACAATCAAGTACCGGATGTCACCCTTGTGGGATGTTGGGCGCATGCCAGACGTAAGTTTGATGAAGCCTTAAAGGCTTTACCTGATTCACAGAAAGGAAAAAAGGTGAAGGCGAGCGAAGGGTTGTATTTCTGTAATCAACTCACTCTATTCTATCGAAAGAAAGCTAAAACATGTCGACCTTACAGAACGACATGAGCAGCGACTGGGAAAAAGCAGGCCCATTCTGGACCTTTTTTCAGCATGGCTTTATGAACAAAAAGATCTCGTTCTACCAAAAAGTGCGCTAGGAAAAGCTATCACTTATTGTTTGAATCAATGGAAGCATCTTGAAGCTTTTTTATTGGACGGGCATTTAGAAATCGACAACAACAGAAGTGAACGTTCCATTAAGCCGTTTGTGATTGGGAGAAAAAATTGGATGTTTTCTAATACACCGCGAGGTGCTAGAGGGAGTGCCATCATGTATAGTGTGGTTGAAACGGCAAAAGAGAACGATTTGAGTCCCTATCATTATCTTCGATATTTGTTTGAGACGCTGCCAAATATGGATCTAACGAATAAAATAGTAATAGATAAAGTCTTGCCGTGGTCATCTAGTTTACCCTCGGCATGCAGAGTACCGATAAAAAGTGAAGCAAACAAAACATAGTCCCGAAATACACCACCCATGTAGTATTTGGGGGCTACTTGAGCTGCTGGACAGCTGATTAATAACAATACATCGAACTTGAGTTTACTGAACACGGTTATGTTTGTATTTCTCATTTTTATCTTTGGTTCATTCACAGTTAGAACATGGCTATATTACTTGCGACTTAGAAAGCGTTATGAATTTAGTTTGTAACCTAAAATTTCAAAAAACAGCTCATTCTTTAAAGTTTGAGCTGTTTTTGGATTTCTATCTATTGATTGTTGAAATTATTTCTGTGAAGTAGTATTGGAGAGGTACACTGATAATATTGAGTATTTACAGTGGGAATGGTATTGGAGTTGGATAAGCATGTATGTTTTATTACATATTTCAAATAGGATTTTCACTACACTTAGAGCTTAGAAATAGTGAAAAAATTAAGCACGAGGCGCTGGCCGATAAAAAGAAGAGAGCATCTGTAAACTACACAGCTGCCCTCCTGATTTTCTCCAAGATCCATTATTAATCTCGTAATTCTGTACTATGAAGTATTTAATCTACCGGACGGTCATCAAAATCATAGTCTACCGTGCCAGGAGCTACATGTGCATTTGTTAATGCCGGAGTTTCCGGACGGGCAATTTGATACACACTGGCACCGACAATTTCAGCTGCTTGCTGCAATTTTTCTTTCGATATCTTATCCAGTGTATCTGTAGGCTGGTGATACCAAGGCTCTACAGGGGAATGGATAAACAAGGCGGATGGAATGCCAAGCTCATGGAATGGTTGGTGGTCACTCCTGCCCAGCTGTCCATAAGGAATCGCAGCATCCATCGTTCTGGCCCCTGCTGAGGAACCCAGGTCCGTCACAAGGTTTTTCATTCCATCAATGGTATACATAATCAAACCACCTGCAGGATTATCCTCGCCAGCATCACGTCCCCCTATCATATCCATTTGGAAGTGAGCCACCATGCGGTCTACATCCTCTTTGGGAAGGGAATCTGCATAGAAGGATGATCCAACGAGCCCTCTTTCCTCAGATCCGAACGTGAGGAAGCGAATTTCAGTGTCAATTGGCGTTTTGGCCAGGATTCTTGCCAGTTCCAGCACAGCTGATACACCCGAAGCATCATCGTTTGCACCAGGGCCGCCCGGGACAGAATCATGATGGGCTCCAACAGTCACGATTTGACCATTATCCTTATTGGCTTTTGGTTTTAGGGAAGCGATGACATTGTAGGATGTCTTTTCGATTCTTTCAGCTTTTCCCACTTCCAGAGTGGACGTGATTTGTTTAGTTTTAAGCTGTTCGACCAACTCTAACCCTTGGGCTTGGGTAATGGCTACAGCAGGTATATTTTGCCCCGCTGATACTTGTCCGAAATTATTTCCTGATGGTGAGTTGTTGTACATTAAAACGCCAACCGCTCCTTTATTTAGGACATTCTGAACCTTTTCAACAAAGGTAATGTCCCCACGTTCAACTAGTGCAATTTTCCCAGATACATTTTCTCCAACTTCCTCTGGCTTTGCTTTTCCAACATTAACAAGTTCGGCCGTTACCTTCCCGCTGATACTGCCGCTAATGGCACGCGGTGTTCCTCCTAAATCACTGTCACCAATTTTCACTTTTACATTTTGCACCGTATCATAGATGGGAAAAGGCTGAACCTTTGTTTCAAAACCAAGACTCTTAAACTGACTTTCTATGTATTTGACTGCACGGAGCTCCCCTTCTGTACCAGCAGCCCTCGGTTGCTCTGATAGATAGGCAATCGTATTATACATATTGTCCGCACTAATTTTTTTGATAACTTTGTTATCAAAAGCTGTGTCAGACTGGGCATTTGTTGCCCCGTTTGTTTGTGCAAATACTGTACCAGTTGATAGAACCATACCCGCAGCTAATAGTACTGTTAGTGATTTTCTATGCATATAATCCCTCTTTCTTCATAATATTCCTAATTATGTATTTAACTGAATAGTTTGTAAATGGGTCATTAGTCTTTAAATTCCAACTAGCAATCGGTGTCTGACACCCGCTCTCGTTAAAAAGAGATGAAGTTAAATTAAGACCACATAGAGGATAAAGGAGAAATACTAAAAGATTAATACATGATGATATAATAAAAAAACTAATACTGTGTAATTTACTGTTATAGTCGAAAGGTTGTGAGGCGAAGTGAAAGATACTGAAAATGTGATTCAAACAAATGCTAAGTATCATGAATTAGATGCAAAGGCGAATATTATCTATAAATTTGTTATGAATTACAATGATTATATAAAAACAGCTCGTGATTATGGTACAGGGGAAAAGGTCAATCCAGTTAGGAAAGGGGTTTTAGACTAGATGATTTCTTTAAGAAATGTTCAAACTACAGATTTAGAACAGCTGTTATTTATTGAGAATGAAGGCTTTTCAATAGAAGAAGCTGCCACAAAAGAAGCATTTGTGGAGAGGATTCAGTTGATAGCCGATACCTTTATTGTGGCAGAAAAGGAAGGGGAAATACTTGGTTATATTAATGGTCCTATTATTAATCAGCCTTATATAACTGATGATCTTTTTGAGGAAATCAAAGAGAATCCGAAAAGAGGAGGATATCAGAGTATTTTAGGGTTAGCAGTGTCCAAGCAGGCTAGAAATCAAGGAATTGCAAAGATTTTAATTGATAAAATGGAAGAACTTGTAGAAGAATATGAAAGAGAAGGAATTACTTTAACCTGTAAACAGGAATTAGTTTCTTTCTATGAAAAATTTGGATTTGTTAGCCATGGCATGTCTGAATCAAAACATGGTGGAGTAAGCTGGTATAACTTGGTCAAATTAAGAGAGGGTGTGAATTGATTCTTTTACCCTGTAGTGGATAAGGGTGAAACCTACTAAACTGGGCAGCATTCCTCCACTAACGGGGCAGTTAGTTTCAACTATTCGATTTTTTCTAAGTAAGAAGCATAGGTAATCGAATTTCCCAATCCAATATACCTTTTTAATTAACAGGTCCTTTACTTCAATAATGAAGGTTGCTTCGGTAACCTCTTCCTTACGGAACTAACTGGGCAGTTTAGTGCAATAAGAAAATCAAAAATTGGAGATAATACCTTTAATATTGTTAAAGGTATTATCCCCAATGAAGAGTAAATTTTCTTTTTTTATTATTTAAATACTGCTGGTAATAAATAATCAGAAAAGTTGGAGTGAGAAAGTGGAAAATCATGTTGCTTACCTTCTAGAACATTATGGGTACTTCGGAATAATAATTGCTTTAATCGGAGGTATTGTAGGACTTCCTATACCAGACGAGGCTCTTCTTACATATATTGGTTACAATGTGTTTCAGGGTAAATTATCTTACTTAATTTCAATAGTAAGTGCCTTTGTAGGAGGAGCGGGGGGGATCTCGCTTAGCTACTTCATTGGTTATAAATTTGGGTTGCCTTTATTAGAAAAGTTTGGACCGAAACTTCACATAACCGAACAAAAAATTAATAAAACAAAGAAATTATTCAAGAAATTCGGACCCTATCTTTTATTATTTGGTTATTTTATTCCTGGGGTACGGCACCTTATAGCGTATATAGCATCTGTCAATCGATTCCCTATTAGAAAATTTGTTGTTTACGCCTATACTGGTGCATTAATATGGAGTTTTACTTTTATCACATTAGGAAGAATATTAGGGGAAAATTGGAACAATGTTGAACTATATATGTCAACATATAGTATTTATGTAATTACGAGTTTATTGGTCCTTTCAATATTCATTTTTTTTTTATGGAAGAGAAGAAATCGATTAAGAAGGGGAATTTCATAAAAGTGACGGTTTAGATGGAGGACTTTAATAAAATTATATTTAGAGCTTATAGAACTATGGAGTGCTTTAGCTGAAGATCTGAGCTGTCTTTAAGTCAGCTTTTTCGTGCGCCCGGCATGGGTGCAATCTATAGGGTGAAAGTCCCGAACCATGAAGGCAGTAGTAGTGGTTAGCTTAATGCAAGGGTGT
>NZ_JAGGQN010000060.1:0-16862 GCF_018613275.1 Bacillus sp. ISL-4 | reverse complement strand
CAATTGGGGTGCAGTTCAATTCAACGGTCCTTAACATCAAAAATGTGAAAAAGAGCTTTAAAGAGAATGAGGTTTTAAAAAATGTAAATATCATGGTAAAAGCCGGTTCCATATATGCCTTATTAGGAGCGAATGGAGCGGGGAAAAGTACCTTATTAAGAATCGTAACCGGGTTATTAAATAGTGATGGAGGGAAAGTGACAATCCAAGACATAGATGTCGCTGACAATCCGGTATTGGCACAAAAGTTATTTAGCTTTAGTTCCCAGAATTCCACTGTTGACGGAGTACTCACTGGATACGAAAACCTTTATTTAATTGCTAAATTACGACACGAACGCTATCCAAGAAAAATTGCTGAAAATCTATTAGATAAATTTGGGTTGACAGAAGCGAAAGATAAAGCTGTCTCCACATATTCAGGGGGAATGCGTCGTCGTCTCGACTTAGCCATGAGTTTAGTTGGGAATCCAGAAATCATTTTTCTGGATGAACCTACTACTGGATTGGATCCGAAAAGCAGGCAGGAGCTTTGGAATACGATTAAAGAAATGAAGTCCCAAGGGAAAACCATCTTTTTAACGACTCAATATTTAGAAGAAGCAGATTATTTAGCTGACCAGATTAGTTTTTTACGTGGTGGTGAAATTGTTGCCAATGGCACTCCAGATGAAATGAAACGTCTGGCTGGAGTAGATAAGTTACTGATTGAATTTAATAATCATCAAGATACAAAGAGGGCTATAGAACTTTTGGAATCTTATACTCCTATCAAAAATGCAGATTTTGAGATTTCCTTAGATTTAGATAAAGAAATACAAACGACCTTGAACGTATTGAATGCCCTAACAACTGAAAAAATTGAAATCAAGACGTTCAAAATGATTACTCCAACCCTTGATGATGTATTTATGACACTTTCGAAAGGATGAAAATTATGAATGTTTTTCAAAATTTAAGTGATACATTAACGCTTGCAAATCGGATCATTAAACACAATATACGTAGTGTCGACACGCTGATTACGGTTGTTGCGATGCCGGTTATGATGCTATTGGGTATGGTTTTCATATTTGGCGGCGCCATTCAAATTGCTGGGGTGTCTGAAGATGAGTATATTAATTATATTCTTCCCGGGATTCTGTTAATGACGATTGCTACAGGATCTGCTTACACCTCGTTACGGATAAATTTAGATAAAACAACAGGGATGTTTGAAAGATTTAAGTCAATGCCCATAGCCAAATCATCTGTACTAGGTGGCCAGGTAATAGCTTCAGTTATTTTTATGTTGGTTTCAATAATGGTCGTATTAATAATAGGATTTATAGCTGGATTCAGAAGTGATGCAACATTTGCTGATTGGCTACTTGTGGCACTATTGTTGACTCTCTTTGCGCTAGCATTAACGTGGATTTCAGTGCCATTTGGATTGTCTGCTAAAGGTATTGAAGGAGCAAGTTCTTTTTCATATATCTTATTAATGCTGCTTTTTGTCAGTTCCGCATTTGTTCCTGTCGAAGGAATGCCGAAAATCATCCGAATCTTTGCGGAAAATCAACCAATGACACCAATTATTCAAACCATTAGAAATCTGTTAGATTCGCAGTCTGTTGGAAATGATCTGTGGGTGTCTTTCGGTTGGATGGTGTTAATAATATTAATATCATATATTTTTGGATTGAAGGTTTATAGAAAAGTTTAAAGAGTTGTTGATGTATTTGTATCGAAACAGCAAAAGAATAGCTGGAGAAACAAAGCTTATTCAAAAGGATTTGTTTCTTGCTGGATCCATTACGGGTCCAGTCTTTTTTCTTTTCACTCAATTAACATTGATATCCCGACTAAAGTCTTCACCATTTTCTGCCTATCCTCGGTGAGTGATAAATTATGATACTAAAGCATATACAGGGGAGGCAAAAATGATTCAATTTTTACTATAAAATTTTATTGATCATCTGAATAGACGGTTTTTATAAGTTTTCCTGAAAAATTAGTTACTATAATAATATTATGTTAACTCCACTTCAAGATTTATCCTGTTGTAAAAAGCCTTATCATATGAACTGCACCCCAATTGTTAGAGAACATGTAATAATTGAGGGGCAGTACAGTGCTTGTAAGGAATAGTTATTAGGTACCTATATCCGCCTTCTTATCTAACACCAAAGGCAAAAAAGCATATTCTCCGTCCTTAATAATCTCACATTTCCGAACGGGAATTGGCTGTTTAAAAATAGGCCCATCTATTAATGTGGTATGGAACTCTCCACCTTCTCCACAGGGATCGATGCCGCGAGCTTCAAGTTCCTTCACGTATTCATGGGTTAACTTTCTCCCTAAATCATCATCTCGCATTCCCAATGATAAATTAACGGTTACAATGATCGTTACAAATCCTAGATCCAAGAACTCTTCGACAGCTTCACGATGGTTCATTTCCCACAAAGGCATTCCAAGCTTCAATCCAGCATTCTTCGTAACCTTATCATGCCAACAGCCATGAGTGGGCATATCCAAGTCTCCAGTTACTAACACTTCAGCACCTTGATTTTTTGCATTTTTTAAAAGGCGCATAAATACTTCTTCATAATCACTCCAACTGGCAGCTGCAGTATATACGGGCAAACCTATAGATTCAGCTTGCGCATGTATGAGTTCCGGAGGCATGCCATGGGATCTGGAACGTTTCCCTTCTTCCTCCAGCATGACGATCAGTCCTGCAGGTTCACCAATCTTCATTGCTTTATATAGGGCTAAGACACTATCCTTTCCTCCGCTAAAAGAAGCTATGAATTTATGCCCGCGAGCACTATTTTTCCATTCATTTAATTCCGCCATTCATATTTTCCCCTTTATTCTAATGACTTTTTGGCAATTTCATATTTTATATATGATGTTTCATAACTATATTTGTTTGATTTTATCACGGTTGGAGCTTTCAGATAAGATATTAATGCTTCCTGATACAAAAAAACTATTATTAAAAGAGAAGTCCATCTCTAAGAAACTACTGCATAATGGACTGAACAAGATAAGTCATATTGCTAAAGGAGGATTTTCTCAAATCCCTAATGAACAAAGGTGAAATAAAAAGGCATGAGTCCCGGTGGGTGACGGGGTTCATGCCCTTAAGGCTAGCTAGATAAAGTATTTACTTTTATGGCTTATTTCACATAATAGATGCTTTTATCACTTATATAATTGCAATATGTATTTCCATTTTTCCATCAGGATAAACCTTTCAACATCCAGACTATATTTTCCACGGGTGCCAGAAATAATAATCAGGTCTGAGGTAGATGGTTATCTAATATTTTGTATCCATTGCTTTTTAAATTGGATACAAAATATTTAATTTTCAGTATTGTAATCGCTTTATATAGTTGATATAGTTAAAATTGTATCCGATATCGAAAGGTGGACGCTGAATTGGATAATGCTAATTCTGGAAGAGATAAATCAACAATCGTTAAAAATGTAACCAAAAGTCTTAGGAAAGCGATTTTGAATGGGACTTTGAAAAAGGGAGAGCGACTCATCCAAGAGGAGTGGGCCGATCGCCTGGAAGTTAGCAGGATGCCCATACGCGAGGCCCTTACACAACTTCAACTGGAAGGGTTGGTGGAAATGGTTCCCCATAAAGGAGCAATCGTCACACCGATTACCCGGGATGATATTGAAGAAATTTATCATTCCAGGTCTCTGCTTGAAGGCCTTGCAGTAGAAAAATCACTTCCTTACTTAACAAAGGAGGACAAAGAAAAACTAAAGGGAATTTTGATTGAAATGGAAGGAATTCAGTTATCTGATGAAACCAATGAGCATTATATCCTTTTGAATGCGGCTTTTCATGAAACCCTCCGAAAAGGGTGCCCATGGCCAAGGGTTCAAAAGATGGTAGAAACGCTGGGGATCTCACCCATTGCGCCGAATTTGCTGATTGATTATTACCCAGAAACGCAACGGGAACACCGGATGATATATGAAGCGGCACTAAGAGGGGATCCTGCAGAACTAAGGGCAGCAGTAGAATTTCACATCTTACGGACTAAGAACAATTTAATTACGTATATGGAGTTGCTGAATACTAAAAATCATCAATAAAAGGAGTGTTAATTGTGTATGATTTCGCAATTGTTGGCGGAGGAATTGTAGGATTATCGACGGGAATGGCACTTTACCAGCGTTTTCCTAATGCTAAAGTGGTAGTCATTGAAAAAGAGGCTGTTGTTGCAGATCATCAAACGGGACATAACAGCGGCGTCATTCATTCAGGAATTTATTATAAACCGGGTAGTTTCAAGGCACGGTTTGCCCGTCAAGGTAGCAAATCAATGACGGAATTCTGCCGGACGCATGGAATTGAACATGATATTTGCGGAAAGGTCATTGTTGCAACAAAGCCAGAAGAGTTGCCCCTTTTAGATGATTTGTATTCTCGCGGTTTGCAAAATGAACTGGCTATACAAAGAATCGGTGTGGATGAGTTAAAGGAAATCGAACCACATGTTAATGGGCTTGGTGCGATTCGCGTCCCGCAAGCCGGCATTGTCAATTATCGTCAGGTAAGTGAAAAGATGGCGGATATCATCCGGGGCAACGGCGGCGAAATTAAGCTGAAAACAAAGGTTGAGAAGATTGACGAGGGGATTGATGATGTTATCATCGATACGAACAACGGTACCATTAAGGCAAAAATGGTCATTAATTGCGCAGGGCTGCACAGTGACCGTATCGCAGCAGCAGCAGGGTATAAAACTGATATGAAAATTGTCCCGTTTCGCGGTGAGTATTTTAAACTGAAGCCCGAAAAACGCTTCCTTGTCAATCATTTAATTTATCCGGTACCTAACCCGAAGTTTCCATTTTTGGGGGTTCATTTTACGCGGATGATTAGCGGTGAAGTAGATGCGGGTCCAAACGCTGTACTAAGTTTCAAACGGGAAGGTTATAAGAAAACGGACTTCAATGCGAAAGATTTAACTGAAGTTTTAAGCTATAAAGGTTTTTGGAAGCTGGCTAGTAAATTCATGAAGGAAGGGATGGATGAATATGTCCGTTCTTTTAGTAAAAAGCAATTTACGAAAAGCCTGCAGGAGTTAATTCCGGAAATCCAAGAAGATGATCTAATCCCTGCACCTGCTGGAGTAAGGGCCCAGGCATTACAGGATGATGGTAATATGGTGGATGATTTTCATATTATAATGGGAAAACGGACCATCCATGTATGTAATGCACCGTCACCTGCTGCAACAGCCTCGATTGAAATTGGAAAAGAGGTTGTTAACCGCATTCCGGAACAATCACACTTATTGGAAGCTGTATTGACAAAATAAAATTCCTTAAGAGAGAGGAAGAAGCCTCATGTTCAATGGTAAAACAATTTTTATTGCAGGTCATGCACGTTTACCTCAAGGGATGGCAGCGAAAAGTGTCTTTGAAACACTGACCATCACTGCAGAAGTCGATGCTAAATATGGGGTTGTCCTGGAAGCTTCCTGTACACTGGCAACAGAGCATGGCCGGGAATTTATTGGGCGTTTATTAAAAGGGATCAGTCTAAATGATGGTGTTGATGACGCGATAGAATCAATTCAATCTTATTATCGGGGGAAAGCGGCAAATGCACTGATTGCTGCCTTGAAGGACCTGGATCTCCATTTTCAGCAAATTAAAGCAGGAGATAAATCGAAACTGCCAAGTTAGAAATATAATTTATCAGAATAATATGTTAAAAGTGTTGACAATTTTACGAAAAAACGTTTAAATGGAGTTAAGCCAATATTATGACATTAACACCTTTTGGAAAATACCTTTTCAGAATCGTGTAAAGATCATAATGATTGGAAACAGGAAAAATAAATCATACATAAACTGCATATTCGCTGTGACTCTATTCGCATAGAGCAGTGAAGTGAATATAAGCCAGTTGTACAGTTTGATTCCTATTTTATTTGGGGATCATGTGCAGCTGGCTTTTTATATTTCCCGTTAACTTTGTCACCCATATTACAAATAACAGGAGGAATTATTCATGAGCATTGCAGAAAAAAAGAGAGCAAAGTTCGAAAGGAAAACAGAAAAATACGAGGTGAAAGTTCACCCTCAATCCAGCCGTTTATATCATATTGAAATTTCAAAAGAGGCAATTGCCGCTTTTTTAGAAACCGTATCGAAGGATAATCTGTCTGTTCAGCATCTTGAATATACACCATATGCACGACTCATCATTGCTTCATATCTATTGGATCAAGTAGGCGAAGATTTTGGTGAAGTGCTTCGGAACATCGTTCATGATCGGGAATCCGGCGGCTTCACCCTAGGCTTGGAGGGTGTCACGGAAAATACGGATGAATACGTCATTTTTGCAACGGCCATTTCATACTTGCTGGGAACTCCAAACCATGATGCAATGTCAGGAAAATATTATGCCCGCTTTAGTGTTCAAGACACGGATAGCAGTGATTCGTATTTGCGTCAGGCTTATCGTTTATTTACCCTTCATACGGACGGCACCTTTGTAGATGAACCGACGGATTGGTTAATAATGATGAAGATGATCGAACAAAATGCACGCGGTGGCGAATCTCGTTTATTGCACTTAGACGATTGGAAAGAGCTTGATATGTATGTGAATCATTCATTATCCAGCCACAAATTCACGTATAAGGCTCCAAAAAGCAAGAACATTGATCAGGAGATTGGAAGATTGACTTTCTTTAATCATAATAACAAACCTGGTATATGTTTTATCGATCAATTCGTTTATCCAGAATCAATCGAACAAGCCAAATACTTACGCGATTTATCCAATTCATTAGAAAGCGATGAAAGCGTCCTTGAACTGGAACTGCCTGTTGGAGATTTAGTTGTCGTAAATAATATATTCTGGCTTCACGGGCGCGCTGCATTTGAAAAAGATCCGAACCTGAATCGTGAATTACTTCGCCAGCGTGGAAGATTCAATCAATAGTTTCATTTTGTAAACCCAAATTTTTATTCATCCCCAAACACCATTTTAAGATAAATTCTTTTCAACCGAAGGGTTGGAAAGCAATTTATCTTTTTTTTAAGGTTCAGTTAAAGAATAATATTGTTAATGGAAGAGAAAAAGAGGACCTTAAACATGGGGCATCTACCTGTTATCTTGAACTAACGCTGTCAGCGTGTAAAAATTATTCTAATCTATATTCTCTTTAATCTTAATGTATTATCATATTTGATTAAGAATTCTTTAATTCATCTAATCGTGTTAAAAGTAAAATTAACTATTTACTAGTGATGTTTTGAAGATTATAATAAGAACAAATGTTCTTTATTATAGGAGGCATTAACATGGATGAACTTGAGGAATTTTTAAAATCACTTACTATAGAAGAGTTAAAAGTTATTTATGAAGAAGTATGTGGACCTGATGTTAATAAATAGATGAAAAAAATTTGAAATAGAAGATTCTTATTTTTTCATTTCATAAAATGGAAAAAATAAATCGAAACATTACTTTATTGAATACGATCAAAGTAACTGAACCATCAACAGTCAAGTATGAGAGAAAAAATGTATGGATGGTTATTTGTGGCTTCAACAATTTCCTTTAGAGAAAAATCATTCGTTATAAACGATGTTTGCTGCGTAAGAAGTATTGTTCAATGGTACATAGATATTTGCGGTAGTTTTGAATCGAAGAATTTGTCAAATTTCCACGTCCTGCTCGAAAAATTAAACAATTTATAAATCAAGGACCCATTAAAGGTCCTTGATTTTTTATGAGAGGACCATTTGAAAAAAACTGATCTGGGTAATTTTCAGATCAGTCCATATTCATCATTAAGCCATTAGGTAATGATTTGGAAGTTATGTGAAAAGTGCACCTCTTACATCATAATTTTCTATATCGATTTCGATTTTTCTATCAAGTGCGAGGTTTGCCAATAGGGAGCCTAAATATGGGCCCATGGTTAAACCGGAAGCTCCAAGACCATTGGCTACGATTATTCCTTCCCAGTCAGGTAAAGGACCCATGACAGGAAGGAATCCCGGCGTGAATGGGCGAAAACCGACCCTTGCTTCAACAAACGTACTATCCGTCAAACCAGGAGCGGTTTGCAAGGCTTTGTTGAAAACTTCCTGCAGCCCTCCTGCGGTCATTCGGTTATCGAAAACTGCCGTATTTTCTTGAGTCGCCCCCGCAACGATTTTATTATTTTCGAAAGCCAACAGATATTGATCACTCGGAGGCATGACCACAGGCCAGTTATTCGTATTTTCATTTGGCGTTTCCAGATGAATGATTTGAGCCTTTTGGAAGGTGACATGAAAATTCACGCCCAGTGGCTTCAGTAATTCCGGTGCCCAAGCCCCAGCACAAACAATGACTTTATCGGCAGTTATGAATTCATCTCCAAGTGTTACACCTGTCACTTGTGCACCGTTATATGAAAGTATAGCCTCACCATACAAAAGTTTCGCACCGTTTTTTTGTGAAGCCCGCAATAAGGAATCACGAAGTGCGCGTCCATCGACCCGCGCGGCACCACTCACGTGAACGGCTGCATATTCACTGGAAAGAGGCGGGAATAAGGCACGGGTCTCCTCTGCGGAAAGTAATGTAATTGCCCCAATCTCCGGTGCATCTTCTTTCCGTTTTGCCGCCCGGTTCTTCATGGCATTCAATTTAGCTTCATCTGTATGTAGACTTATGGCGCCGACTTGGGCATAACCAGTTTCTGTTTCCCCGTCCCGTTCAAGTTCTTCAATTAAACCGGGATAAAAAGCCGCCCCATTTTTGGCAAGGAGATACCAAGCTTGGTTGCGCCTTTGCGATATCCACGGGCAAACGATTCCTGCAGCTGCAGATGTTGCCTGACCGACATCTTGACGGTCAATTATGATCACTTCAGCCCCATTTTTAGCCAACTGATAGGCAGTTGAAGCTCCCAATATTCCTGCACCAACTACAATGATTTTTTGCATATTCAACATCTCATTTCTCTCATATGAATAAACTCTTACCACTACTATATCGAAGACACGAATTGATTGCTACAATCGACATTGTAATTTCTTTCACAAAGTTATTTTATCTATAGGGAATATGCTATGATTGAAATTGCGAGAGCTTGAAAAGATACTAGGAGGACAAATCATGTTAAAAAAACAAATGGAATCATACATATCAAAATCCGTAATCGAAAAAAAGGTTGAGTTGTTTAAAGAAGAAAAAGATTATGTAGAAAAGCATAAATTAATTGCTGATGACATCATTATAGTGGAAAAAGAAAATGCATCCCGTTTTAAAGATGCTTATATGGAGCGCAGTAATAAAGAGAGCGAAGAATTAATCTCTGAAGAGAACTCTGCATTTTTATCACAACCTATCGAGTATTTGAAAAAAAACAAAGATGAATTCCTTTACTTTGAATCACAATGGCTCGAATTAATCGGTGTTGAGGCACTTTCATTAGAAGTCGATGATGTTTTCGGTACATATAACGCGATGTTCGGATTGAAATTCCAGAAAAAAATGGCTGAAGTTTTAAAAACGTATTTAACTAAGGAACTTCAAGGAGGAATTGGATCGTTCAGTTTAATGTTTAATCAGGGCGACGGGCTATGGGACGTGAATTTTGCCTTGGATAACTTAAAAGGGTTTAGAGAAGAAATGTCATTAGAAGAAGCTTTTAATTTAATCTATCATTTTCTTTTTATCCTTGTTCAAACAATCGAGGAAGATATGTAAAACGAGGTGCCGCCATTAATTTTAATGACGTCAGTTTGTAGACAAAAGGGTTTCGGAATGCTCTCGTTCCGAAACCCTTTTAGTTTTTTATTGGATTTGAAGCAGTAATAGAGAATAACAATTGGACCATACCTGGGTGTCCTACCTCTGAATTCATATCTTCCACCAAGTCATACATGAAAGAGAAAACAATGGCCATCTCCAGTTTTACGACCAAATGGTTCGATGGCACCAGTTGATCTATAGTAATCATTTCAAGTAGATATCGCTAAATATAATAATTTTTAGAAAGCACCCTTATCACATCAAGCTTTAATCCTTCTATATTTTTAAAAAGACTGTAGGTAAAAAGGAGTACTTTCTTATTGTTAAAACAAAGTTGATTGGAACGGAAAGCGAGTGCCTGTAGTGGAAATAAACAGTCATATTTTTACAGTCCCCAAAAAAACTGTAGCCATTAATTTTAATGGCAGTTTTTTTTGATTTAACCAATGCCTCAGGCCACGGCTTCTGGATTTTAATCGAATGACTATGGGTATCGATTAAAGGAGCTTGAAAGAATTCGTCGAATTGATTAATGATATACCTTTATTTAATAAACTTAAATGTTTTGTTTTTTGATTTTTTGTTCATGTAAATAAAGTTACATCGGAAGGGGAGTTATACTTGCTGAATGAATTGAAAGTTACACAAGTTACCATTCCAATGCCTTTTAGGTTGGATCATGTCCATTGTTTCCTAGCAGAAGGTAAAAAAGGGTGGACAATCATTGATACGGGATTAAATAACAAAACGACAAAGGATTTATGGAACCCAATTATCGAAAAACACGATATTACCGATATTATCATCACCCATTATCACCCAGACCATTTCGGATATGCAGGGGCATTACAACAATTAACCGGTGCGGATGTTTGGATGACACAAGTAGATGAACATGCGGGAACTACGTATTGGGAAACGGATTCGCTGAATCTGCTTAAAGAAAATTATAAGGCATGTGGTATGGAAGACGAGGTAGCCGTCGCCTTATCCAGTGACGAAAGTGGATTCATGCCCCAAGTAAAACCCTATCCTACCGTAAATCATCATCTTGAAGAAGGAATGAAGCTGCATTTTGGCAAATATGAGTATGAAGTAATTTTCACGCCGGGGCATTCTGATGGCCTGATATCATTCTACAATAAGGAAAAAAGTGTCCTTTTCTCGACAGATCATATATTGCCCAGGGTATCTCCAAATATTTCGTATTGGTTTAAAGGTTTCTGCAACCCATTGGAAGAGTTTTTTACTTCTTTGAAAAAAATACAAAAGCTGGACGTTGAATATGTCATCCCTTCACATGGGAAACCGTTTCAAAATGGCAATAAAAGAATTGTTGAATTGTTGGACCACCATCAGGACAGGTTGCATGTAATTCATGAAAACATGAAAGAGCCGATTTCTGTAAAAAGTGCTTGCCATATCTTATTTGGAAATCTGCCCATTCACGAAACAAGGTTTGCTGTTGGTGAAACATTGGCCCACCTTGAATACCTTCTCTTGAATGACCAATGCAGAAAGTTTAAACGTGATGGCAAATGGTATTATCAATCCATTTGATATATTGAACATTGATTCTAGCTCATGTCATATGAGCTTTTTTTGCATTCAAAACGCAAGTCACATTGTCTTAAATATATTAGTTAATGAATAAGTTTAAACGGGTTTGTTTACTTAAAGAGAAAAAATGTTATGATTATTTTTAGATTCTTATGAATATTGAATCGATGGAGAACGTTTACTGAAGACAGGTTGGGAGTTTTGAGATGAAGAACACGTATATGAAAACAGCATCAGGAGTGTATATTAATTATTTCCTGTTAGGCATGGTCAATATCATGCTCGCATCGAATATGTCGTATTTAACGGAGCAATGGGATACAGATAGTGCCGGGGTAAGTTATATCATCGCAGCTATAGGGGTGGGGAAATTACTTACATATGCATTTACGGGATATTTATCAGATAAAATCGGGCGAAAGCCATTAATTATTGCTTCATCATTGGGAATGGGTATTTTCTTGATCGGTATTCCATTATCACCAAATTATCATTTGGCTTTTGTTTTTGCCATCCTTGCAGGTGTCGCTAATTCGTCAATGGATGCCGGTTCATATCCCGGTTTAACAGATCTTTTCCCAAGATCTTCCGGTTCTGCCAGTGTACTGGTGAAAGCATTCATGTCTGCTGGAGCATTTCTTCTCCCGTTCATGATATTATTTTTCTCGAATCATGAGATGTTTTATGGATATGCCTTTTTTATTCCTGCTGCCATTTATCTATTGAATTTGATGTTTTTATTCACCGTTTCTTTTCCAAGTACGAATATGTATAAGGAAAAACAAGTCGACGATCGTACCGGGAGAATGAAATTCATTTCAGAACCAGTATTACGTAAAGAGGGACTTGCTCTCGTGATAATCGGTTTCACATCAACAGGATTATTCACCGTTTCACAGATATGGCTTCCGACTTATGGTCAGCAAGCTGTGGGCATGACGATGGACAGTTCCATCAAATTACTGAGTTATTATAGTTTAGGGGCGCTTATTTCTGTATTAGTTTTATCCGTATTATTAAAAAAGATCGTTCGGCCAATAACGGTTATCATGATTTATCCGATCATAACTTTTATTTCAATCCTTACGATCCTTTTGGTTAAAGTACCGATCATCGTTTCCATTACGGCATTTTTCATCGGGCTTTCCACTGCGGGGATCTTTCAATTAGCCATTACGATAATGACGGAATTTTTCTGGAGAAAAAAAGGAACAGTGACCGGGTTCGTGGCAACAGCTGCTGGATTGGCGTCTATAGTTATGCCGCTTGTAACGGGTTGGATGTCGAAAAGCGGGAATATATCAATCATCTTCATATTTGATGCATTCCTGTCTGTAACAGGTTTTATAGCTGCAGTTTATGTTTATTATCGCTATGGAAAGCTGATGGGTAAGGGAAAAGAGCAGACAGGGGATATTCGTTTACATGCCTGATATATTTTGGAGCAGCCTAAAATGGCTTCACTTATTTATAAAGTGAAAACCACCGCCCAAGTATGATGGGCGGTGGTTTTTTCATTGCCTGGCACCTATTTGTCCTGTTACTTCTTTCATGATATCTTCAAGGGATGTGACAATTCCTTTATCATCCTTATAGCTAATGTGCTTAGGTTGAAAATGGATGGGTGAATCCAAACCAGCAGCAGCTGAGATTCGATATAATCCTTTTCTAAGGGTAACAAGAAAATTGACCACACGGTATTTCTTTTCATCGATGACAAGTGCCTTTTGCAGGTCCGGATCAGTGGTTGCTACCCCGACTGGACAAGCATTGGATTGACATTTCATCGTCTGAATACATCCTATCGCAATCATGAAACCACGTGCAATGTTAACAAGGTCGGCTCCCATAGATAGGGCAATGGCGATTCTATCAGGCGTGAACAATTTACCGGAGGCGATGATTTTAACCCGATCTCGGACCCCGTATTTTTCCAGTGTCGAAACTAAAATCGGCAAAGCGGATTTTAGCGGCAATCCTACGCTATCGATCAATTCCTGATAAGAAGCACCCGTGCCGCCTTCACCGCCATCCAATGTAATGAAATCCGGACCTTTCCCGGTTTCTTTCATATAGCTAGCAAGCTCTTCGACACTGTCATTGCCGCCGATGACCATTTTGATACCAACCGGGATACCTGTATGTTCCCTGATTCTTTCAATAAAATCGCACATGGATTTTACGTTATTGAATTGATGAAACCGATTCGGACTATCGATCGCTTTGTACGGAACGACCTTACGGATTTCAGCGATTTCCGGATTCACTTTTTCAGCATCGATATGCCCTCCGCGAGTTTTGGCACCTTGAGCCAATTTGATTTCAAATGCTTTGATTTCTGGTATTTCACTTTTTCTTTTTAACTCATCCCAATCCATCTCGCCCATACTATCACGAACCCCAAACATGGCTGGCCCGATTTGCATGATTATATCGACACCGCCGGTTAAATGATAAGGAGAAAGTCCGCCTTCCCCTGTATTCATCCATGTGCCTTTTGCTGCAGCCAATCCCTCTGAAAGGGCAGTGATTGCGTTCTTCCCCAAAGAACCATAACTCATGGCGGACATGCCGATAAGACCCTTTAATCGAAAGGGATGCTTAGTGTTTGGGCCGATGATCACGGCATCTGCATCATCCAATAAGAATGCAGAGGACACTTCATCTCCCCATTTTTCTTCTCGCTGTGAGAAAAGCGGGTCTTTCATTAGAATGTATCTTTTAGTCGTCACTTTTGTTTCTCGATCGTATTTTTCTTCTTCGGCCAATTTTGGGAACATGCTATTCTTAACAAAGAAGCCTTCTTCATCAAAATCCCGTTTTGAACCAAAACCTATTACATCCCGTAAATATTTTGAACTTTTCACCATATGTTCATAGTCATCCCGGGAAAAGGGTTTTCCTTCGTTATCACTGTTAAACCAATATTGCCGCATTTCAGGCCCGATTTTTTCCAGAAAGTAACGTATTCTTCCGAGCACGGGGTAATTTCTTAAAATTGCATGATGCTTCTGCATGCGGTCAAAGAAAACCATATAAAGTAATAGGAAAACCAAGAAGATGATAACGATGAAAATAACGGTAAATCCAAGGATAATTAAAATATTTGCGATGCCACTCATTCAAAATCCCTCCTGATATGCAAAAAAATCATGTATTGTTAATCTACTCGGTAATTCGATCAATTATACAGATTTCCAATGCAAGGATTTAATAGGGATAGAATGAGTTAATCTAAATAGACCGTCTTGTTCTTAAAATATCGTCAATTTCTCCGTTTCGATTGTCTTACCCAAATGGCTAACTGCAAAGTTATGTCATCATGCAGCTCCTGTGGATTATACTCGGTAATTAACTTGATTTTTTTATTTGGTATATAAGGGCACATACCCCGACATTTAAGTTACTAAGGAAAAATTGTTACAGCGTCTCGACCAACTCTTCAGATAAGTGCTAGTATCATTTCCTGAAATTACCGTTTAATCCGCTCATCTATCCTTTCCAACAGTGCCTTTGTTTCCATATCAGTATATTAAAGCTTGATTTGCTTCACCTAGTAAGAGTGCTGATTTAGCTTCCCGGAAAGAGTAGGATTTGTATGATTTTTTTTCCACAATTGAGCCCAAACCGATTCGAATAACAAAGCCTTTTGCTTTTAATTGTTTGATTACTGTATCTCCAGTCTTTGGTCGATACTATTTCAAGCAACCGCAGTAGTTACGATGTGTCAAGATTTCCAGAGGCGATGATGGTTCCTTTATCATCCATAATAAGAATATCTCGGTTGATTCTATTGATTTGACAATTTCCATTGTACTTTCTTGGGTTGCATACAAGTCATCCTTATAGAATTTTTAGTTGTTATCAAGTTTTCGATAACAGAAAGGTATTCATTTTCATGCAAACAAGCTATGACTTATAATGAAAAAGGGGATGGTCGTTAGTTTAAGTTTTAGCAATCTTACACTTTAGGAAGTTGGGAAAATAACAGAATACTTACTGGCATGGCAAAAAAAACAAACAACATGTCATACTAATGTTCGTATAGTATGAACGGTGATTAAAATATTTCCAAAGATTATAATTTAAAATATATTCAAAGGGGGCCTGAGCATGAAAATTGTTATTGCACCAGATTCCTATAAAGGAAGTTTGTCAGCATTAGAAGCTTCCAAAGCAATCGCGCGAGGGGTCAGGAAGGCACTGCCGGATGCGAAGACAGAATTGGTTCCTGTAGCGGATGGCGGGGAAGGTACGATGGATAGCCTTGTGGCAGCTACAAATGGTCGAAAAGTTGAAGTGACTGTTAAAGGACCTTTACTTGAAGACGTTCAGGCAGCATATGGAATCTTAGGTGATCAGGAAACATGCGTGATTGAAATGGCCAGTGCATCGGGACTGTGCCTAATCAATCCAGATGAGTTGAACCCATTGATCACTACTACATACGGAACAGGGGAGCTTATTCAAAAAGCATTGATTGATGGCTGTCGAAAGTTCATTTTAGCGGTAGGTGGAAGCGCTACTAATGATGCGGGTGTTGGAATGCTCCAGGCTTTGGGAATGAGGGTGTTTGATGAAGAGGGTAAACCGCTGGGATTTGGGGGTGCTGAATTATCGCGGATATCAGAAATTAATACGGAAGATTTTGATTCCAGAATTGCAGATTCCGAGTTTTTGATTGCCTCGGATGTCCAGAATCCGTTAGTCGGTCCGGATGGGGCATCAAGTGTATTCGGACCTCAAAAAGGTGCCACTCCTGCCATGGTTGAATTACTTGATAAAGCTTTATCATCATGGGCTGATTTGGTGGAAATCAAGACAGGCATACACTTGCATGATAAATCGGGTGCTGGTGCTGCAGGTGGAATTGGAGGTGCATTTCAAGCCTTTTTCCCAGCAAAAACAAAAAGGGGCATCGATATTGTGTTGGAGCATACGAAAATGGCTGAAAAATTGTCCGATGCTGATTGTGTCTTCACCGGTGAGGGCCAAATTGATTACCAGACAGCTTCAGGCAAAACACCAATGGGAGTTGCACAAGAAGCCAAAAAACACGATATTCCAGTATTTGTTTTAGCAGGATCGATCGGAACTGGTATTGAAGTTTTATATGACCATGGAGTAACTAGTGTTCATAGTTTAGTGAACGCTCCTATGCCATTAAAGGAAGCTATGGAAAGAGGTGCTGAATTGTTGGAAGTTTCAGCCGAACAAGTAATGCGGACTTTTTTGGGAGCGATTAAAAATAGGAGGTAATTAATTGTTTTCTAAAATAGCTTCAAGATAAAAGAGGTCTTATCATTTCAAGTTAAAAATGAAGAAGAGCTTGAAACGATTGTATACTTTTTGAATGGGTTCGAAATAAATAATTAGCTTAAGAGATCAGTCCTCAAGGTTTATAAGAATTCATATTTAGTTAACTGAGGGCATTTTTTAAAATTGGTGACGATGCCTTTCCTATTTATCAAACGGGTACGTTAGCTGTAGTTCGGAGCTGTCATTAAGGCAGCTT